>JADGCJ010000119.1 GCA_015229045.1 Magnetococcales bacterium | reverse complement strand
TCCCCGAATCACTATTCATGGTCCTCGAAAATCTCAAATGCGATTGCCCTGAGCCCTTTGCAGACCACTCGGGGGTTCACTCGAGTTCCGTTTGATGGTGGATGCGGTTTCTGCCGGCTCCCTTGGCTTCGTAGAGCATTTTGTCCGCCTCTTGCAGCAACATTTGCGGGTCATCTTCGGCCTTTGGCATGGTGCCGGCGACCCCCATGCTCAGGGTGACGACAGTGTCCACGTCGGAAAAATGGTGGGGTATGCGCAGGTCGGCGACCATCTTTTCGATTTTTTCCGCCAGGTGGATGGCACCTGCCATGGGGGTGGCAGGAAGGATGCAGGCGAACTCCTCGCCACCGTAGCGGGCGACCAGGTCGGTGCTGCGTTCCAGGGCATTTGCCATGGCCTGGGCAATCTCCCGCAGACATTGATCACCAGCCTGATGGCTGTAATTGTCGTTGAATTTCTTGAAATAATCGACGTCGATGAGAATGGCCGACAAAAATGTGCCCCCTTGACGGGTGGCGCGGCCCCACTCCTGTTGTAAAAATTCATCCAGTCGCCGTCGATTGGGTATGCCAGTCAGGCCATCCAGCGTGGCCATTTTTTTCAGAAGGTCGTTTTTGAGCTTGAGGTCGATGTGGGCCTTGACCCGGGCGCGCAGGAGAAAGGGTTTGATCGGCTTGGTGACATAGTCCACTCCCCCGGCCTCAAAGCCGATGGCCTCGTACTGCTCTTCACCCATGGCTGTGACGAAGATCACGGGAATCTCTCGCGTCGAGGTTTGATCTTTCAAATGACGGCATACCTCATAGCCATCCATGCCTGGCATGACGATGTCCAAAAGAATGAGATCGGGTCGTTTGCTTTCTGCCAGTTCTGCCACCTTCTCCGGCTGTGTCGAGAACAGGATTCGATAATCGGGTCCAAGAATCTTGGCCAGCACCTCGATGTTGCTCGGTTCGTCATCGACGATCAGAATGATGGGTTTTGTGGCTGGATGATCCATACCGTTTTTCTTCTGTATCGATAAAACATGTGCATGATGAAATCATGATTGATAAAAAACGTAGCATCAACAAGTTTGTCAAGAGAGATCAGATTTTTTCCGGACCCTGTGCGTCAAGGCTCGACAGCAATTTGGCCACGATCTCCGCAGCACAGGCAAAATCCAGGCTGTCCAGACACCGTTCAATCCGGGTGGTCGCTTCCTGGCCTGCCTGTCGGGCCAGTTGCCCTTTCAAGGTTGCGAAGAGTTCTCTTGCCTGGAAATCCTGGTCTTGCAGCAGATGAAACAGTGCGTCAAGGTGTGATTGGAGGCGTTCCGGCGTTGCGCTGTGGTTCCCGGTCGCAGCGGGCGATGGACGGAGCGGGGGAGAGGTCCACTGTCTGGCCACCTGGACCAGGCGTTCCATTTCCAGGCCCAGCTCGTTCAGGACAACCCTGCAACCAGGAACATCGTTGCCACGAATCATTTCGCCAATCCTGGCGGCCAGGGCGGCAACTTTTTTTGCCGAAATATTGCCGGCCGACCCCTTGATGCCGTGGGTCAGACGCTGGATTCCTTCCATGTCTCCGCGATCGAGCAACTGAGCCAGTTCAGTATTTAAATTGGCATATTTTTCGGCGAAGCTGGCGAGCAACTTGTTCAGCAACTCGCGGTCTCCGTCGAAACGGTCCATGACGTCATCCAGGTCTATACCGTACAGTTCCATGGGCGCGGGGTCATCCTGCCGTATGGGCCTCTTTTGTGTGGCGGGCAGGGTCGGGTGGATGCTTTTGGCAGCCAGAACGGGGGCCAGGGTGGTGGCAAGCACCTCGAACAGGGTTTTGACGTTGACCGGCTTGGTGAGGTAACCATTCATTCCCAGGGCCAGGCATCGATCCTGTTCGCTGGTCAGGGCGTGTGCCGTCATGGCGATGATGGGCAGCTGCTCCCGAGGGATGGTTGTGCGCAGGCGACGTGTGGCCTCATATCCGTCCATGACCGGCATTTGCAGGTCCATGAGGATGCCGTCGAAGGCGTCACGGTGGATCAGGATGCGTTCCACGGCGACCAGTCCGTTGGCGGCGCGTTCGGCGTGGATGCCCGCCTTGCCGAGTATTCCTTCGGCAACCTGCCAGTTGATCACATGGTCTTCGACGACAAGAATTCTTGCGCCATTCAGGAGCGCCCGGTGGTCATCGGTTGTCAGTGCGCCGACCGACGTCCGATGCCGTGGACTCTGTTGTGTCTCCTGCTGGATCGTTTGCCCCATGTCTTGAGGTTGCAGCGCAAACGGTACGCTGAAAGAGAACTCACTGCCAACGTTGGGTGTACTGGTGACAGAAATCTCTCCCCCCATCATGGTGACCAGACGTTTGCAGATGGCCAGACCCAGGCCGGTTCCCCCATAGTTGCGTGTGGTCGAGACATCGGCCTGGCTGAAGGCCTGGAAGAGTCCCTCGGTCTGTTCCCGGGTCAAACCAATGCCGGTATCCTTGACCGAAAATTTGAGTTTGATCGATGCGCCGAGGATGTCGACCTGACCAACGCTGATGACGACCTGTCCTGCATGGGTGAATTTGACGGCATTCGTTCCCAGATTGATCAAAACCTGTTCCAGACGCAGCGCATCCCCGATCAGGGCATGCGGCAGGTGCGTCGGGGTGATGAACGAAACCTCCAGCCCCTTCTCTTCCGCCCGCAGGGAAATCATGCCGGCAACCTTGTCCAGGACTGATTGCAGGTTGAAAGGTCGCTGTTCCAGTTCCAGCCGTCCCGCTTCAATCTTGGAAAAATCCAGAATGTCATCGATGATGCCAAGCAGATTGTCGGCGGCGATCTGGATGTTCTGCATCTGGATTTGTTGATTGGGATCCAGGTTGGTTTGGGAGAGCAGATGGCCCATGCCGATGATGGTGTTCATGGGAGTACGAATTTCATGGCTCATGTTGGCCAGGAAGATGCTTTTGGCCTGATTGGCCTTGTCCGATGCCATTTTGGCTTCGCGCAGGGCATTTTCATCGCGTTTGCGCTCGGTAATGTCGCGGATGACGGCGGAGAAAAAGCGCTCTCCCTCGGGGGTGACCCAGGAGTTGAGGGACATCTCCATGGGTACTTCATGCCCCTCTTTGTGCAGGCCTGTCAACTCGGCCATCCGATTGATCAGGGGGCCTTTTCCTCCCTGTTCCAGGCACCGCTGAAAACCCTGTTGATGGGCCATGCCATATTGATCGGGTACCAGAATGGACAAATCCTTGCCGAGAACCTCCTGTTCCGTGTAGCCGAACAGGATCTGGGCGCCCTGATTCCAAAAAATGACGGCCTGGTCCTGGTTGACGGCAATGATGGCATCACGGATGGAGGTGGTGACCGAGCGGAAGCGCTCTTCGCTGGCCTGCAGCAGGGAGAGGGTTTTTTTGTGGTTGGTGATTTCGTGACGCAACTCCTGGTTGGTGGCGGCGGAGGTGGCGATGGCATTTTCCAGGGATTGCAGCATTTGTTTGCGCTGGGTGATATCGCGCAGATAGGCTGTAAAAAAGGTGGACTCTTTTCCGGGAGTGACGGTGATGGCAACTTCGGTGGGGATGGTGTTGCCCTGGGCGTCCACGGAGACAAGCTCGACGTGCCGGTTGAGGACGCGCTTTTCACCCGTGGCAAGATAGCGGGCCATGCCCCGACGATGTTGGTCCCGCATCTCGGGGGGAATGATGGTTTCGCCGATATCCTTGCCCAGGACATCCGCCTTGCGAAAGCCAAAAACCCTCTCCGCTGCCTGGTTGAATTCCAGAATGCGGCTGTTGACGTCGATGGAGATGATGGCATCCATCGCCGTATCCAGGATGGCGCGCAGCCGTTGTTCGCCAAAATGCACTGCGTCGCTGGCGCGACGCAGGCGTTGTTCCAGGGCCATCAGAAAGCGGTGGAATACCAGTCCCAACAGCATGGCGACACACAGGTTGCCCGTGAGAAGCATCACCAGGTAATTCCATGTGACACGTTCCATGTGGGCGTCGTCATAGACGGCCACGAGCCGGGCCACGGGGCGACCTGTCATATCCTGGAGGGGATCGGTGATCAAATGGTAGTGATCCAGATCATAGAACAGGCGCGACCATGAAGTGTCCGACGAAATTTTATTGTCGGCGTGGTCAACGTGTTCATCCAACCTGGGTGGCAACCTGGCAAGGGTGCTGGCAACCAGGACAAATTTTTCATACTGATGCCAAAGGGCGGGCCGTGCCAGCATGGCCATGCCCTCCTCCCACGCCTGACGATCGAGAAAGTTTTTCGCGATAAAGACAACCAGGTCCATCTGCAGGATGGCCTTGATCGGTTTCAGCAGGACGTCAATTTCCATGCCCAACTCGATGAAACCAATCAACTCCTCTCGATCACGCCAGGGGGTGACCACCCGCAGCGTGAGGGTACCCAACGGTCCCAGTTCCAGGCCATGGGCGCCTTTGCCGTTTTTCTGGGCGTTGATCAGGGTTTGCCGTCCAATGGTGTCGGCAAAACGCTCCGGTTGATGAACCCGAAGAAAATTGACGCGATCCGGACCATGAAAATAAAAATGCGTGATACCGTTCTCCCGTTGCAAACGATCCTGCATCTCTTGGGTTGCGGCAAGCAAACCCCGGCGGTCTTGCGCCCGGAAAGGGGCCAAGAAACGTGGGTCGTGGCCGACCACTTCCAGAATGGCTGTCATGGTGCGCACATTGCTTTCCAGCAGGGTCTGGAATGTCGCCATGACATCCTTTTTTACGCGATCATAGGTATCCTCTTCCAGGGCACCGCGCAGTTGGTGAATGGAGACGGCAAAAAAAAGCAGCATCAACCCGAAGGCCACCACAAAGGAGAGGAGGATGGGGCGGTAGATACGCCAAGTGGAGCCTGATGGATCTTTCTCGGCAGGTTCGCCCATAGAGATATGCAGGAAACCAAGGTGAAATGTCATTTCTGGTCGCCGCGCATCCGTCTCGGACTGGAAGCGGAACCAATTGACGTGGCGAGGTTCAGATCATGATGACGTTCTGCCAACCAGTCAATCGAAAAGCGCTGTGGTTCTGCAAGGCGGGTCACTTCGGAGAGACTCCATCCACACCCGGACCCGCAGGCAGGCCCGGAGTCGGGTGTGGATGGCAGGATCGGTCAGGTACGGCGGGAACTCAGAAATCGACGACCAGCTCGGTCTTGCCGACATCGACACTTCTGCCGGTACCACCGACGGAGGTTTCGTAGTCCTTGTCCCTGTAATATTGGAACTTGAGATAGGTATGGTCGAAGAGTCCCACGGAGACGCCCGCCAGGTAGCGCTTTTCGGGCAGGGCGACGGCCAGGGCTTCCCGGGTGCCTTGATAGGCGAGGGAGAGGGTGGTCTCCTTGTTGAGCAGATTGAGGGTGTAGCCCACCTCGGTATTCCAGGCCCTGGGTTTGGCACCTTGTCCCTTGAAGGAAAGTTCACCGACCTGGAAATTGTCCGTCGCGGTGACATATTCGCCGTTGAAGGTCCACTTGTTCCAGTTGACATTGGCATGGGCAGCCACTGCGGATACACGATCCTTGACCCCGGCAAGCACGGTCGGTACGGCGGAGACGGTACCGGAGTCATCCAGGCTGCTGGTATAGCCGACACCTGCATCCAGTTTCAAATCCATACCCTTGTTTTCCAGCTTGTAGCCGAGACTGGCACCACCCTGTGAGGCCGTATCGGGCTGTCCGGTGCGATTGATATCGCCATTGAAGAGCCAGGCCGAGCCATAGACACCCTGACTCTCGAAGCCGACCAGACCGACCGTCTCCTTGGCTCTGGCCAAGGTCAGGGTCAGAGGATCGTCGATCAGGGTGGTAGCATAGGTGGTGAGGGGGGTGATCATGCGTCCTGCGGTCAGGAAGAGCGGAAAGCGCTCGGTATTGCCCAGGGTGATGGTGGCTTCGTCCAGGCGAACACGGGTCTTGTCGGCCGGAGGACCATCGTCGATGCCTTTTTCATAGATGATCTGTACATGACCCTTGGTCCACTCGTTGATGGCGGCATCGGCTGTCAGGTGTGCCTCCGAGATGTAAATATCGCTGGAACGCACATTGCCTTTGATGTCCTTGCCGGAAGCCATGGCATCGATCTTGACCAGACCACCGAATTTGATTTTTTCCGACCAGTTCGCTTCACCTTTGCCCGACTCTTTGCTCGCTTCTTTGGCTGCTTCCTGGGGGGCGGAACTGGCCGCCTCCTGGCGGGGCTGGTTGACCTGGGTTTTCAGGGCATCCAGTTCGCGTTGCTGTTTCTGGATGATCTGCCACATCTCTTCGCGGCTGGGCAGGTCTGCGGCAAATGCCGTGGCGGTGGCTCCCATGGCCATGGGCAGTGTCATGGCCAACAACCTCATCTTTTTCGTGCTTTTCATGGCGATTGTTCTCTCCCACTCCGGATGACATTTCTTGGCTCTCCTGGTGTTCGGATTGTTGACGCTCCTGGTCGAACACGACGAAAAGCCTGGTCGTTTTCCCGATGCCCATTCAAGTGAGCCGGGAACCCTTCCTTGGGAGATATCTTCTGCCTTTTCCGTGGCTTATTCAGTCAGGGTCTTGGGGAGATGGTGGCTGGGCGCCATGGTTCACCCTCTATGCAGACGAGCCTGATGAGACATCGTCTGACTCCTAGCAAAAACACGGCCATGTCATGGGGGAAAGCCCGCGACCCGGGCATGAGAAACCAGGAAAAAAAAAGTCGGGAGGGGGAAAGCGAAAAGCAGGTCAAGAGAGAGGAAAAGTGGGTGGGGAGAAGGGGAGTGGAATCTCCCCACCCGGGGGGGTGATCTAAAACTCTTTGCTGACACTCAGGACCAGGCGTTTGGCCGCCAGGCGGGGGGTTCCGACATAGTTTTTTCCATTGCCATCCGTTCCGTACAGATTGAGACCAAAGTCGAGCCCCACCAGCTCCTTGGTCAGGCCAAGACGATAGTCTCCATACCCTCTTGAGGAACCCGGCACCCTGAAATAGTCGCCGAACGAGTAGCCGTAGTGAGCCAATCCCTTGATCTTGAACGGGAACTCATAATCGGCCTGGCCTTCGATGTAGGAGGCCGACTGGTCTGCTGTCAACACCCCTGCGGCATTGGTCGAACCCGTATAATCGGGAGAGTAGGAGTACTTCGTGCTCAAACCCACGCCCATCAGTTTGTAGCCCAACCCGAAATAGTACTCGTTGAAGTTGGCTCCCAGCTGCCTGGACGAGCCAGGATAGTTGTAATGAAGCAAACCAAGATCGATGCTCACGCCATTGGGAAACTCCTTGGTGAAGCCACCCGTGAGGTCCATTTCCAGATGGGGCAAGCCGCCATCGACCGTCGTTGCGCCGTTGCCAAAATCGACATTGCTGCCCCAGACGCTTGCATAGAAACCCAACTCATGCGCCACCTTGAAACCACCCTGGATGGCAGGACTCCTGTTGCTCTGCGAGATGCCTCTCCAGACATAGTCGCTGGTCAGCGACACGTTCGAGGTGAAGGTGAAATCTCCCGCCTTGGTTTCGGCGTTGGCGGAGGGAGCGGCTGCCAGACACGCTGTTGCCAATCCCAGCATGAGTCGAGTCGAATTGCGCATGATGTCGATTCCTTCTGATTTTCATGGATGGGGGAAGCCTCCCGCCACCCTCCGATCTTGAGAGTCGCTACGCGACTTTCACGGTAAACATGTCCTGATGGTCGTGTGCATCGCCGCGTATCGGCGACCGAATGATCACGGTACCCAAGCTGTATGCAATACTCATGCCGTTTACAAAGAATCAGGTCATTTCGTCACGCCAGAAGCCTTGAAATGATTTCAAGATGAAAACCTTGCAGGGTTTCTCCTCATGGGTGATCGGTTGTGTCAACCATGGGGGACACAGGCCCAGGGGGGGCAGGATGCCGAATTATTCATCAAAACGATCCTAAAATGGTCGTTCCACGGGGGGTATGCTGAAAGGTTGATCAATCTGGCAACATTCAGGGGAGAGAGTCATCCAGCCGTTCCCAGTCAAGTTCCCTGCCGGGCAATCCGAAACGCAGGCTGGCGGGGGCATCGAAAGCGCGCACCAGAATGGCTCTACGGGCCAGATGATCTTGAATGCGCCGGGCATCCGGGGTGATGACCCACTGAAACAGGTCGGTGCCACCTGACGGGGCAAGATGATGGGCTGTCAACAAGCGGGAGAGGCGTTCGGCATGCGTGGCCAGACGCTGACGGGTGGCCGTCTGCCAGGCCCGATCCTCCAGGGCCAGCGTGGCAACCAGACGGGTGGGACCGGGCATGGACCAGGGACCAAGCCATGCCGCCGCCTGGTCCAGTATAGCGGGTGCGGCCAGCAAAAATCCGCAGCGTGCCCCGGCCAAACCAAAAAATTTGCCCAATGAACGAAAAATAATCAAACCCGGGCTGCCGGTCCGGGTCGAGAGACTCCATTCCGGTGTGGCATCCATGAAGGCTTCGTCCACCACCAGCCAGCGGTGATTCCGGGCCATCTGATCGGCCCAGACGAGGAGGGTTTTCGGTGGATGCCGCAGGCCGGTCGGATTGTTGGGGTTGATCACCACCAGAATATCGATGTTGTCCGGGGGAGCGGTCAGGGAGTCATGCGGCAGGGTCACCACGTCGCGACCGGCCATGGACCAGGCGCGGGCATGCTCCGCATAAGTGGGGCCGAGGATACCCACCCGCCGACCGGCGAGCAGACGCGGCAAAACCTGAATGGCCGCCTGGGATCCGGCAGTGGGCAACAGGTGTGGGGTTTGATAATAGGCCTGGGCGGCGGCTTCCAGGCCATCGGCCTCTTCCGGCAGGCGATTCCAGAGCGGGCCGGGAATGGCGGGCACCGGCCACGGATCAGGATTGATGCCGGTGGAGAGATCCAGCCATCTCTCCAGGGGGATGTTGTAGGCGAGGGCGGTTTGGCGCAGGCGGCCACCATGTTCAAGCAATGTGGATCACTCCCCAGACGAGACCAGCCAACACGCCCCAACCCCAGGCGCCCCGTTCGACCAGAAACAGTGCCCGCAGGATGTCGTCCATCGATGGTGGGGGGCCGACGCCGAGGAGGGGACGGCTCTGCACCTGCCCGTGATAGGGGGCTGCCCCCCCCAACTGTATGCCCAGGGCACCGGCGCCGGTCGCCATGACGATACCGGCATTGGGACTTTTCCAGGTCGGACGTTGCCGCCAGGCTCGCAGCGCACTCCGGGTTTGACCCGCAAGGGCGTAGGTGAGGGCGGTCAGCCGGGCCGGGAACCAGTTGAGCCCATCATCCAGACGGGCTGCGGCCCAGCCAAAGGTGAGAAATCGCTCGGTGCGATAGCCCCACATGGCATCCAGGGTATTGACCAGTCGATAGGCCAGGGCACCCGGCGCTCCGGCCAGCAGGAACCAGAAAAGGGTACCGAAAACGGCATCGCAGCCGTTTTCCAGCATGGATTCGACGCCTGCCAGGGCCACGCCTTGAGGATCCAGGGCCTCCGTATCGCGGCTGACCACCAGGCGTACCCGGCCACGCGCTCCGGCGATTCCATCGCGCTGCCACGCCGCGACAATGGCCCGACCATGGTCACCCAGACTGCGCAGTCCCAGGGAGAAATAAAGGACCACGACCGCAAGCAGGGGTCCGACTGAAGGCATGGCCGCCAGGAAATGAACCGCCACCACCGGGGGCAGAACGACAATCCCCACTGCCACCACACCCGGCCAGCGACCCGATGCAGGCCGATTGAAGCGTGCCTCGACCCGTTGAGCCAACAGGCCAAAACCCACCAGGGGGTGGTGACAGCGCAGCTCTCCCAGCCAGCGATCCAACAACAGGGCCGGTAAAAGAAGAGTGACATGACAGGTTGACAGAAGGTCCATGGCGTGTCAGGAAGATCCAGTTTTTTCATGGGCGCGTCAAGTCTGGATGAATATCGACATGAGAGACTGTAACCATTCGGCACCCGGCAACGAATCGGGGTCCAGGGGGCTGGCGACCGGACAGGTCCAGGACA
>JADGCJ010000118.1:6776-9997 GCA_015229045.1 Magnetococcales bacterium | reverse complement strand
GTCGAGCAGGCCTTCCAGGTCGGCGCTCTGGAGTTCATCTCCAAGCCGATTCGCTGGTCGGTGCTGCGGCAGCGGCTGAAGCTGCTGCTGCGGGCCAAACGGCTGGAGGAGGAGCGGGCCAGGGCCTTGCAGGAGGTGCAGTCCAGCCACGATCGTTTGGCCTACGAACGGCGTATCGTGGAAAAGATCATCGTGCGCATGCGTCGTTCCAGCCGTTTCGACCGCCAGGATTTGCGACTGTTGATGGCCCCGGTGGAACGCACCGCCGGGGATCTGGTGCTTTCCATGAAGCGTCCCGACGGGGTGGCCCACCTGCTGGTGGGGGATTTCACCGGACACGGGCTTCCGGCGGCATTGGGGGGACCGGTGGTGGCGGATCTCTTTTACGATCTGACGGAACGCGGTGCCTCCCCCCAGGAGATTCTGGTCGAGATCAACCGCAAGCTCTACGAAAAACTGCCCACGGGCCTCTTTCTGGCGGTGGCGTTCCTCTGCCTGGACCGTCAGGCGGGACGGTGTCAGGTTTGGAACGGGGGATTGCCCGAGGTGTTGTGGTTCCGTGATGCCGGGTGTATCGGACGTTGCGTGACCACCAACGTGCCGCTGGGTATCATCGAGGAGCGTCCTCCGGAAGAGGCCCCCTGTGTCTGGGAGGTTCAGTCCGGAGACCGTCTCTTCCTGTTCACCGACGGCGTGGTGGAGACCACCGACCCCGACGGACGCATGTTCGGTCTGGAGGGGATGGAAGGGTTCCTCTCGGGCATCCTCTCACGGGGAGAGGGGCTGGCCAAGCTGCACGAAGTGCTGCACGACCACTCCTGCCACGGTCCCCAGGGGGATGACCTGACGGTGGTGGATCTGGTGGTTTGACCGAAAGGGAATAAGATGGAAAATCCCGTTTTCTGGGGTATCGGCATCGTGGTCAATGTGGTCTTGACCGCTCTCGCCGTGCGCTGGGTTCTTAAGGCGATGAGGCCTCCGGAAAAGCCGTAGGCTTACGCTGTCCCGGTTGAGCGGATCAGTGTCTGTTTCCCTCGTCCCGCGACCAGGGGGCGATGTCGGTATCTTCCGGAATCGGGTCGGGGGGCAGGGTTAGCGGTGGCTCCTCGACGGGCTCGTCCCGCGAGGCCATCAGGCGGCGCAGCAGAGAGGTCACCGGGCCGGATGGAGCGGAGGTGGGACGGATATCGCTCTCCCAGGCGGCCACTTCCAGGGTTTCGTCCCAGGGCCAGGGTTGCAGTTCCGGGGCGCTTTCGACCGGATCTTCGCCCGGCGTCACCGCGAGTTGCCCCGCTTCCCGGTTTTCCCAGGGGGCCGGAGGGCTCTCCTCCTCCTGCAGGCGGTTCTGGACCAGAATCTCTTCCGAGAGAATACGGTCGAAACCGACGCCTTCGCGGGTTTCCCGCGCCGGGGGCGGCGGATTGCGACGCGATTCCAGGGCAAGCCAGATGGCGGCGATACGTTGGTCGATCCAGGTTTGAAAGGCGCTTTCCCCTACCCGCTCCACCCCGTGATTGCCCAGGCGATAGACCAGCCAGGCCAGACCGGAAAACAGCAGCCAGACAGTCCAGGCGATGGCTTCCCCCAGACTCTCCATGCCATCCAGATTGAGGCGTCCCATGGCGAAAAAGAGGAAGGTGCCCGTCAACAGCAGCAGGATCGCGATCAACAGCGCCAGGCGCTGTCCGATGGTAAGAGGGGGGCGCGGAGGGGGAGCAACGGCTTCCTCTTCCGGGGTCTCTTCGTCCGCATCCTGATCCTGGGGCATCGCTGTTCCTGAAGCGTTGAGCCGGGGTTGGGCCGACTTTGTTCCCGTGTGGCGAGGGTATCAGCTTACCCCATGGGCACGCGCTTGGCAAAGCGGTCCGATAACGACGCGCGGTTGCGGAACACGGCGGAGGAACTTGTGCATTTTGAGGAAAATTCACATATAGTTGCAGCAGGAACCGATGGCGCATCCCCATTTGGCTGCGGTGTCACGAGATCGACCAAGGAGATGAGTGTATGAAACGGATCGTTCTTTTTCTTCTGACCAACCTGGCCATCATGCTGGTGTTGGGCGTGGTGTTGAATGTGGTCTTCCAATTTACCGGCATGTCCCAGAAGAACATACCGGGTCTTCTGGTTTTTGCGGCCATTTTCGGCATGGGCGGAGCGTTCATCTCGCTGGCCATGTCCAAGCCGATGGCCAAGTGGTCTACCGGCGCTCAGGTGATCGATCAACCACGGGATGGAACGGAAGCCTGGCTGCTGGGCACCGTGCAGCGCCAGGCCAAGGCGGCCGGTATCGGCATGCCGGAAGTCGCCATTTACGAAGCGGGCGAGTTGAATGCCTTCGCCACCGGCATGAATCGCAACAATGCCCTGGTCGCGGTCAGCACCGGATTGCTGGAACGGATGAAACGCGATGAGGTGGAAGCGGTTCTGGGCCATGAGATCAGCCATGTGGCCAACGGGGATATGGTGACCATGACCCTAATTCAGGGGGTGCTCAACGTCTTCGTGATACTCATCGCCCGTCTTTTGGGAGGGCTTATCGACAACCTTCTGCGCTCCAACGACGAGGAGGAGTCCTCCTCGGGACAAGGCTTTGTCTATGGCCTGGTGGTTTTTGCTCTGGAGATGGTGCTGGGTGTACTGGCCAGCCTGGTCGTGATGGCCTTTTCCCGCTACCGGGAGTTTCATGCCGACAAGGGTGGGGCCAAACTGGCGGGGCGGGAATCCATGATTGCCGCTTTGGAACGGTTGCGTCGGGATCAGACCGGGGGACAGTTGCCGGGTGAGGTGGCGGCGTTGGGCATGAATGGGGCTCGGGGCGGGCTTTCCCGTCTCTTCATGACCCATCCTCCGCTGGAGGAGCGCATCGAAGCCCTGCGCCGGGGATGATTCATACGGGGGGCGGGGGGATTATCCCCCCGCAGCGCCCAGCGGACGCATATTCAAAATCCTTTGACTTTCAATATGTTATCTTTTAACTATCAAAAAAAGGAAATGTTCTGTCCTTTGACTTTTCAGTTATCCTTTCACCCGCTCCAGCCAACGGGAGTCGAACCTCCGGGGCATCTTCGTGCTTTTCTCACGGGCAATTCGCCCTTTCGGGTGGCCAATCAAAAGGACGATTGGCCACCCGAAAGGGCAATGGCGGGCTCGCTTTTTGGCCATCCATTTCGGGATGAGGCCCCCGAAATGGATGGCCGTGAGCTGGGCGAGCCTAAAAGATA
>JADGCJ010000118.1:0-6677 GCA_015229045.1 Magnetococcales bacterium | reverse complement strand
AGAGGATAGAGGATAGAGGATAGAGGATAGAGGATAGAGGATAGAGGATAGAGGATAGAGGAAAAGTCCTGAGGGGGCAGCGGAGCTCCCCCTCAGGCTCCCCCAACCCGTTTTGCTTCTTAAAGGATCAGGTTGACAACTTCAGGAGAATCGCCCGTGAGCGGACCCATCGTGCTGGAACTGGACAGTGGTGAACACTACGTATGCCTCTGCGGCAAAAGCGGCAAAAGACCCTTCTGCGACGGCTCCCACAAAGGATCCGGAAAATCACCCCGCCGGGTGAAAATGGACCAACCCGGTGAAGTGATCATCTGCGGCTGCGGCAAAAGCACCAAAGGCAGCTTTTGCGACGGAACCCACCGCAACGTCTGATCACCCCTTCTCGGGCAAGGGCAATACCGTGCGACACTCCGGAAAGCGCACACACGCCAGCACGGTACGCCCCGCCTGAGGACCCTGCTTGACCTGACGACGCCCCATCGAACTGCCACACCGGGGACAAACCTTGCCCTCACGCTCCCCTCCAACCTCCTTGGGCACAACCTTCTCCGCAACCACCCGCCCAACTTCGACCGCTTCCACCTTCTCCGCAGTGCCAACAGCCGCCGTCTCCGCAACCCTGGTCGCCACGGGAGACTCCTTCCGTTCGGAACGCCCCGCTACAACCGGTTTCGCCTCCGGCAGCTTCGTGACGGGCGCAACCTCCTCCTCGTCTCCCAACAACAAATGCCGCAAAATCTCCGGCTGCTTCATGAGATCACGAGTCAAGGCCATGACCGGCAAATCGACCCTGGAAAACCAGGAAGAGGAGTCCGCAGGCAACGTACTGGCCAGATAAACCCCCATCAACGGCCTGCCGTCAAGCCGATCACAAACCAGAAAATCCAGAGCACGGGGCAAGGAGGCTTCGGCAACCGCCCGAGTCAACAACCCAGCCCACGCAGGCTGGGCATGAATGACCGCCCGTCCGCGACATACCTCGTCCAAAACCCACCAGGCCTGCAATACCGCCTCCGGAAAAAGCGGCTGTCGCAACCTGACGGGCTTTTCACGAACACGCACCGGCCGCTGTACGAGCAATACCAAAGCGAGGCCGAGCAGAAAGAGATCGGCCAGAAGCGTCAACCAGAACATACCGTTTCACCACAAGCCAATGAATCGAACCTATGCCATCGCCACCTGCTTGGGCAGCCGGGCGAAGAGATCCCGAAAACGCGATAACCCCTTGTCCAATCGGCTGAGAAGACGCTGAACGGCCACCCGGAATTCCATGGAATTCACCGACTGATCCTCCTCGAAAGTGCGCAGGAAGGTGTGCAGCTCCTTCATGACCCGCTGGGTCTCGCCCAGACAGTGGGAACACTCCTCGATCAGCCGATCTTCCAAATCCCCCTCCACCACCTGCCCCGTTTTGACCTGATGCATGATGGTGCTCTGCTGAATGATATGGGCCAGCAGAAAGGTCTTCAGTGCCTGGAGATGGTCGAATTGCCTCGCCGGATCGGTTTCGTCATGACACTTGCGTACCAACTCCTCCAGATGCTGCTGCTCAGGGGTCACCTGCTCGCTGTTGGACATGTTCGTCTCTCCGTTCCATTCCAGCCAAGTATGAGGGCCTCTTTTTTGGTAAGGTTTTTTTTATCGGAGTGTACCAGGAAGTTTGGGGGAATTGAATCGTTAACCGTCCGACAATTTCAATAAAAATGGGTGACAGCCGGTTACCCGAACCGGCTGTCACCCGAGGAGTCAGATTTCCGTGGCGGGAAAGGGGGAGGGCGTGGTCTCCGGAACGCTGGAATCGGAGAGTCTGCCATGGAGTTCACCCAAACGCAGAGCAGCATTGCGCAGCAGCCGCAAAGCCATGCCCGGCCCGCGGGAGAGAAGATTGGTCACTTCCATTTCCGTCAGGGGCAGCAGCCGGGTGCGCTCGCAGGCCACGGCGGTGCAAAAGCGTACCTTGTCGTGGGTGAACAGGGAGAGGTCGTCCAGGATGTCCCCCTCTTCGATCATGGCCACCAGGCGGCGATTGCCTTCGGGCGACTCGCGGGTCAGTTCGACGGAGCCCTGAAGCACCATATACAGGTTTTCGGATGTCTCGCCCTGACGGAAGATCACTTCGCCGGTGCGGAAAGGCAGACCAACCTCATGGGCGGGGGGCTCCTCGACGCCGGATTCCTCGGGGTGGAGGGAAACCAGCTTCGGCAGCGCATCGCGCGTCTCCTTGGGCAGCATGAAACCCTTCTGGTTCATGGCCGTGAGGATCATGGTCACCGCCTGATCGGGGGTGAAGAGGTCGGTGTTGATCTCCATTTCGTAGAAATGGTGCATCGAAGGATGCCGCTCGAAAATGGAACGCACGAAGGCATTGCGTTCGTTATTCTTCTCCTGAATGAGTTCCCGGGCTTTTTTCTCGGAGATTTGCATGCGGCTCATGACCCGCTTGGTGCAAACCGGCAGAGAGCCGTCGAGGGCGACCCGGAAGATGGGTCGGCTGGTGGCCAGCAGATGGGCTCCCCGGCCCAGAACCACGCCGCCGGTGCGCTGAATGTTTTCCATGATCTTGGGCAGAAGGTGCAGCAGTTCCGCGTTGCCCCCCTTGCCCAGCAGCCCGTAGAGCAGCTCATCCCAGGCGTGAATGGGTTTCTCGTACAGGGCTTCCAGGAGGTGGCGGTCGGCATGGGACTGCCGGCAGAGGACATTGAGCAACTCCCGGTCGTAGTAGCCGACATTGAGATACTTGGCCAGAAGATGGCCGATCTCCATGCCGGGTGTCCCGTAGGTACGGGAAATGGTGACCACGGGAACGGAGGGAAGCTTCTCCTCATCGTGGATAGTGGAATAGACATCCG
Source organism: Magnetococcales bacterium (assembly GCA_015229045.1). Next base: position 3,828 of record JADGCJ010000118.1, on the reverse strand, counting down.
CCTCGACAATGGAGGCCATGTGGGCAATGGCGCCAAGGGCTTGCATTCTGGTTCTCCTTCACGACTCGGTTGATCAGGCTTGTGCTTGCAGGAATCCGGTCTGCTGCATGGCCAGAATGGTCAGTTGCACCATCTCCTCCCTGGAGAAGGACTCCGCGTTGAGGACCAGATCATAATAGGTGCTGGTCGTGGGAAAGGCCTGATAGATCTCCCGAACTTTTTCGATGCGCGCCCGATTGGTCTCCTCCACCTCCCGACGGCTTTCCTTGAGGGAAGTGCCTTCGGCTTCGGAGAGCGCCTTGGCGCAGAAGGTGTTGCCCGCCTCGACCTTGAGGCGGAATACCCGGTGGTTGGCCAGGATCAGATGGGCTCCTGCGCCAATGAGGATGCCTCCGTGATCCGCTTTCTCGACCACCACCTTGACCAGATGCAGCAACCGGTTGCGCTGTTTGGGCCTCTCGATGGTGGTATGTTCCACGATCCAGTCGCCCATGCTCTCCAGCCAGTTGTCGTGTTTGGTTTTGCCGTTACCTCCGGCGGCCAGCCCTTCGTCCACCAGCCGTTCCAGTTCGGGTTCGTCGGTGCAGGGCATGTCGAGGTAACGGGCCAGCAAGGCTCCAACCGCTTCCCGTCCCGAGCCGTGCTCGCCGGAAATGGTGATTACCAGGGGTTCTTGGGTTGTCGATTTTGCGGCTGGATCGGTCTTTGCCATGCTCTCCTCCGTAGGTGGGGCAGCTTTTCTCCTTTTTACATAAATACTGAGCAAGGAACGTTCCAGTTGCGATCGGATTCTATTTTGCTGTTTTATCTTGTTGTTTGCGGAGGGGACTCGTGCCGCCCCCGATCCGACCGGTGCAACAGAATGCATCCATCCTTGTCCAGCATGGGGGTGTTTCGATGTAACCAATTGAAAGACGTGGCATATTAAAGCACAATAGCGCGGCGGTCCTGTGGCTGGAGATGACAGGATGTTGCACCGGTTTATCAAAGTATCGCGGAGGGGTGGGCGGGGATGGAGATGCCATCGTCTGGGGAACAAGCGCCGCGGGCATTCATTCTGCTGGTGGACGACGACAAGGAGGTGCTGGAACTGGCCGTGAAACAGTTGGACGGGGCCAATCTGGGCCGGGTTGCGACCTTGACGGACAGTCGCGACGTGTTGCCGTTTCTGGACAGTTGCGCCGTGGATGTGGTGGTGCTGGATCTGTACATGCCCTACTGGAGCGGTTTGCAGTTGCTGCCGGAGATTTTGCGTCGCAAACCCGGCCTGCCGGTTCTGATGATGACGGCCACCCTGGAGGTGGAAACCGCCGTGGAGTGCATGAAACACGGCGCTTTCGACTACCTGGTCAAGCCGGTGGACCCGCAGCGACTGGTTGGTTCCGTTCGCAATGCACTCCGCCTGCACTCCTTGCAGAAGGATATGGCGGCCATGAAACGCTCCCTGCTGGCAGGGGGCATTCGTCGACCGGAGATCTTCTCCGGCATCGTGACCGTGAACCGGCAGATGCAGGCCATTTTCCAATACATCGAGGCGGTGGCCCACTCTCCGGAGCCGGTATTGATCGTCGGTGAAACAGGGGTGGGCAAGGAGGGCATCGCCCAGGCCATTCATCAGGCCCGTGGCGGCAGTGGTCGCATGGTGGCGGTGAACGTGGCGGGGCTGGATGACAACGTCTTCGCCGATACCCTCTTCGGACATCGCAAGGGTGCTTTCACCGGCGCGGACGCCCAACGGGATGGCATGTTGGCCCGTGCGGAGGGAGGGACCATCTTCCTTGACGAGATCGGGGATTTGAGCGAGGCTTCCCAGATCAAACTGTTGCGCCTGCTTCAGGAAAGGGAGTACTACCCCCTGGGGGAGGATCAGCCGCGCACCACCACGGCCAGGGTGGTCATGGCCACCAATATCGATCTGACCGAGCGCATGCGCCAGGGGCGGTTTCGGGCCGATCTCTACTTCCGCTTGACGGTGCATGAGATCCGGGTGCCGCCTCTCCGGGAGCGCAAGGAGGATCTGCCTCTGCTGGTGGAGCATTTTTTCCAGGAAGCCGCGAAGTCACTGAACAAACCTGTTCCCACCCCGCCCCGGGAGATCCTGGATTTGTTGGATTCCTACGATTTTCCCGGCAATATCCGGGAGTTGCGCAGTATGGTGTTCGATGCCGTGGCCAGCCATCGATCCCGGGTGCTTTCCCTGGGGGAGTTCAAGCGCCATATGACCAAACAAAACGCCGTTCCGCTCAGCAGCGCCCTGGTGGTCTATCCGGGTCGTCTGCCCACCTTGCGGGAAGCGACGGCGCATGTGATTCGGGAAGCCATGACCCGGGCCAACGGCAATCAGGGTGTGGCCGCCTCCTTTCTGGGTATTTCAAGACAGGCGCTCAATCGTCGCCTGGGCGGGCTGTACGGAGAAGGGGAGGCGGAATGAAACCGCATGGGCCTTTTCCGCAGCGGCTGCCGGCATTGTTGCTGACTCTGTTTATTCTTTCGGCCTGTTCCACCACCCCCACCTCGCCTCCGGTGCCGACACCAACCGCTCCGCCGAAGCGAACCGACGATGCCTGCGCCATATTCAGCGAAAAGAAGGAGTGGTATCCCCTGGCCAAGAAGTCGTTTCGCAAATGGGGGGCTCCCCTGCACGTCATGTTGGCCATCATGCATCAGGAGTCCCGCTTCCAGCATGATGCCATTCCACCCAAGGGGCGCATCATGGGGGTGATTCCCTGGGGGCGGGCTTCGAGCGCCTACGGCTATTCGCAGGCGCTGGATGGCACCTGGGACTGGTATCGGGAAAAGACCGGCAACTGGGGTGCGGATCGGGATGATTTCGGCGATGCCATCGACTTTATGGGGTGGTATATCGACCAGAGTCATCAGATGTTGGGTATTTCAAAGTGGGATACGTATAATCAATATCTGGCCTATCATGAAGGGCAGCAGGGATACAAAAAGAAGACCTTCCAGAAAAAGGCCTGGTTGATCGATGTCTCCCGCAAGGTGGACCGCAACGCCGCTCGTTACGAGAAACAGTTGGCCGCTTGCGAAAGCCAGCTGCGCAAGGAGGAGGGGAGCAGTGGAAAAGGTGGCGACTGGTGGCCTTTCTGACGGGGTGCGGACCGAGGGGGTTCCCCCCGGTCCGTTTGGCAACCTACCGCTGCAGCCCGACCTTTTTGGCGGCGGCCAACAGATTGGCCTGCTCGTTGGCGACGCAATAGCTGGCGATATTCTCACTGAAGGATTCGAAGGTCTTCCAGTTGAGAACGGTATCTCCGGAAACACCGCTCAGATAGCCATCCAGCCACAGCAGCATGGCGCCGATATCCTCTTCGCTGCCGCTGTTGACGCTTTCAACGAAATCCGCGCAGGTGAATTTGCCGAAGTCGATGTTTCCGGAGTCCTTTTTCTTTCCCGCCTCGACGGGCGACAGGGCAACCAGGAGAGAACCCGTCAGGAACAAAACGAGAAATTTTTTCATTCGATGATCCTGTGATGGTTGGATGGTGGTGAATGTCCTGCGCTTCTCCGCAATCTTCGCTTCGACACCGGAAAGGCAGGGCTGATTTGGGGAGTCGTTTCGGGCGTGCCCAGGGATTGTTTAACCATTGCGGCGGGTTTTGCAATATTTGTTGCGTTGGCGGTGCATTTTACCGGTGGCAAGCCCGTTTATAAAATGGCCCAGGGCCTTTGATGCGTCGTTGCGCTAGTCTGGAAAATGCGCACATCTGACTGAATATACACCGCTTTTTCAACAAAGGCAGCCGGTATCACACTCCATGGACCCGCTCCGCAGACTCCAGGATGGCTTGACGGCGGTGGATATTCAGG
>JADGCJ010000117.1 GCA_015229045.1 Magnetococcales bacterium | reverse complement strand
GTTCGGGGCGAAGCCCTGACAAAGGCTTTCATGTCCAGGCCTTTCTTGAGGGGGCGCCTGGGCAGTTACAAATTTTTAAAAAATGGGAGCTGTCAGCTCATATCCCGCATTCCCAACAGTTTCACCAATGTCTGTGTCACGCAATGAGCATCATCGGGCGAGAGTTGTCCTAATACACCCCGAATCAGTCGATGATCCAAGGTAAACAACTTAACAGCGGACTTTGGAAGGTACAGGCAGTCCGGCTGTCTCAAAATCCTGCACCAGACAATCCCATGGCCAAGGAGCATTGGACACTGAGGTGATCATGGCCAACACTGAATGGCCCACTTGTGAATTGAACAGACCGGCATCTGACAACACCAATGCCGGGCGATTTTTGACAGCATCGCGGTCAGTGAAAGGAAAAGGCACACGCACCACGGAGAAACGCTCAAAGGTCACAGTAAGCCTCCTCGTCCGCCAACCCGCTCCACTCCGAAAGAGTCCCTTCCAATGCCCGCAGATCATCAAAATCCAGGGGTTGGGCACGCCGTACCATGACCGTGCCGTCTTTGAGTGTCTCCCAGATAATCTGGTCCCCCGGACCCACATGCAACACCTTCCGCACTTCCCGAGGAACCGTAGTCTGGCCCCTGGTCGTGATTTTGGCAATGACAGCCATGACACCCCTCCAGGTCAGGAAAGAATGACCCTTCACACTATCCGACTTCCCCGTCCAAGACAAGCTCCCGACACCTTTTGCCCCCCTGCTCAAGGCTGTTGACCAATCAGTTACATTAATACATATAAATAATAAATCATGAAGGAATATGGATTTTGTGAAAACAGTTTATTATTATAAGCTGAAGAATCTGAAAATGTCAGAAGAGGGTGGGCTGTCCGTTCTCGACAACGAAACAGCACGAGGGGGCCATGGGAAACTTTCTCAAAAACCTGTCAGGAAGCCATGTAAGGGTCTTGGTTCTGGGTGGGCTGGCCCTGTTTTTATCCTCTTCGCTGGTCAACCTCGCCCTGTTCCTGGAAACTCACCTGGTGCCATCCTTTTTCTGGATCGTTGGCATCGCCGGATCGATCGGGGGAGCTGCCTCCTTTCTGCTCGGGCTTTTTTTTCTGGAGAAAAACGCGATAAAATACAATGAAGTCAAGGAGTTTTGCGACAATCTGACCGCAGCGTATGTACGTCTGGATACCCAGTTGAAGACCAGCCAGACGCTGCCGCTCTTCGTCCGGGATGCCATCGTTGCCTGCGACGAGCAAGGCCTGATCAATTTTTGGAACCAAAGCGCTGCCGAGCTGTTCGGCCTCTCCGAAAGCGACGCCATGGGCAAACCCGTGGACATGCTGATGCCCAAACGCTATCGCGAAGCCCATCGACGGCAGTTTGAGATCGCCCGTTCCAAGCAAAACGCCTTGACCGGAGGAAGAATTCTTGAATTTTCGGCCCTGCGCAGGGATGGCCACGAAATTCCCATCGAAATGTCCCTCTCCGGTTGGCGCACCAGGGGAGAACAGTTTTTTGTCGCCGTCATCCGTGACATCACCTCGCGCAAAATTGTCGAGGCCTCCTCCGAACGGGTACAGCAATCCCGGGTGGCCATCAGCGAACTCCTGCAAATCGCCCTGGAACCCATCACCCTGGAAGAGCAGTTGGAACAAGCCCTGAGGGTCATCCTCTCCGTCCCCTGGCTGACCATCGAATCGAAGGGATCCATCTTCCTGTTCGACGAAGAGACCCAGGAGCTGGTCATGGCGGTCGAACGCAATCTCTCCAAGCCGTTGCTGACGGCATGTGCCCGACTGCCCCTGGGATACTGTCTTTGTGGCCGGGCTGCCCAGGCCCGCGAAATCATCTACTCGAACGACCTGGACAAACGCCACGATGTCACCTTTGACGGCATTCGTCCACACGGTCACTACTGCGTACCGATCGTCTCCCAGAGTCGTCTCCTGGGAGTGATCAACATGTATCTGCCCCAACACCACATCCAGGATCCGGAAGAGATCGATTTTCTTTGGGCCATCGCCAATACCCTGGCCGGCGTCATCGAGCGCAAGAGCGTCGAGGATCGCCTGGCTCACCTCGCCCACCACGATACCTTGACCGGCCTGCCCAATCGCAAACTTTTTCTGGATCGCCTCCACCATGACCTGGCCCGCGCCAAACGCACCAATACGCTCCTGGGAATCATGTTCCTGGACCTGGACAAGTTCAAGGAGGTCAATGACACCCTGGGACACGAGATAGGCGATCTGCTCTTGATCGAAGTCTCCAGACGCCTGAAAAAATGTTTGCGCGAATCCGATACCGTCGCCCGCATGGGTGGTGATGAGTTCGTCATCATATTGACAGTCCTGCCTAAACCTGACGGTGCCACCAAGGTGGCCGAAAAAATTGTCGAGACTCTGCAAAAACCCTTCGATCTTCTGGGCAAGCAGTGTCATATCGGCGTCAGCATCGGTATCAGCTACAACACCATGCATGGAAACGATCCTGAAACCCTGCTGCAAAAAGCCGATGCCGCCATGTATGCCGTCAAACGCAGTGGTCGAAATAATTTCAGGGTATTCAACGACTCCGTAGAAGTGGCACAAAAATAGGATTACCATGTTGGAGACCAGCGTGTGTCTGCACATCTCCCGAGAATGAGGCATGACCCCTACCCAAAAGCCCCTTTCCATTGCCATCCGGCTCTTTGAACACACCGTGGAAGGGATGCTGGTCCTTGACCCACAAGGCAAGGTGTTGTCTGTCAACAGGGGCTACACCATCATGACCGGGGAGTCGCGCGACGCCCTGATCGGCAAGGCGGCCAATCTGTTTCGCAACCCCGACAGACTCGAATACTCCCCCCAGGCCATCATGAGCGAGGTCGCGGAAAGGGGGCAGTGGCATGGCATCATCTGGAATCGCCGCCAGAACGGTGAGGCCTACCAGGAAGCGGTGACCCTGACTACCATAGTTGACTCCCACAACAAGACGACGCACATCGTCGCCATCTGTCTGGATATGTCCCTGACCGGCTCGAAGGAGGCCGAACAACGCTTCCGCGCCAACCACGACCCCCTGACCGACCTGCCCAACCGCCTGCTCTTCACCGACCGCCTGGAACAAATTCTCAATCATGCCCATCGTTCCAAAGAACAGGTCGTTTTGTTGTTTTTTGCCCTGGACTCCTTCAAAAAAATCAACGAAAGCCTTGGCCATGAGATCGGCGATCAGGTCCTCAAACAGGTGGCCGATCGCATGCGCGACATGATCCGCAAGGATGACACCCTGGGCCGGTTGAGCGGCGACGAGTTTGCCATTATTTTTCGCAACGCCCGCCAAGCGCAAAGCGCCATCACCATTGCCCAAAAGGTGCAGTCCGTCCTGATGTCGCCCATTCTTGTGGAGAGCCACGAACTGAGTATAACCGCCAGCGTTGGTCTGTCGGTCTTCCCCATGGATGGCACAGACGCCCCCATGCTGATCCGCAATGCCAACCTGGCCCTGGCGCGGGCCAAACAGGCGGGCAGAAATACCTTTAAATTTTTCACCTCGTCAATGGCCACCCAGGCCACCAAAAGGCTGATCCTGGAAAACAGCCTCCGCAAAGCCCTGGATAACGGTGAGTTTACCGTCTTTTATCAACCCAAGATCAAGGTCGCCACCGGCCTGGTGACCGGCATGGAGGCCCTGATCCGTTGGAACCAGCCCGGCATGGGTATGGTCCCCCCCGGCGATTTTATCGCCATCGCCGAAGAGAGTGGCCTGATCGTCCCCATGGGACAATGGGTTCTCGAGACATCCTGTCGCCAAAACAAGGCCTGGATCGACGCCGGATTGGGTCCACTCCGCGTGGCCATCAACCTCTCCGCACGCCAATTCCAGGTGGGCAGTCTCAACAGCACCATCAAGAGGGTCCTGGATATCACAGGTCTCGCACCGACCGACCTCGAACTGGAAATCACCGAAAGCCTCATGATGGCCGACATCAAGGAGTCCATCATCACCTTGCGCGAATTAAGCGCCATGGGGTTGAGCATCGCCGTCGATGATTTCGGCACCGGCTACTCGTCGCTCTCCTATCTGCGCCAGTTTCCCATCAACACCATCAAGATTGACCGCTCCTTCGTCTCTACCCTGACTGAAGAGTCCGGCGATACGCCCATCGTCCGCGCCATCCTCTCCATGGCACAGAGCCTCAACCTCACCTCCGTCGCCGAAGGGGTGGAAAAAGTCGACCAACTGGAAATCCTGGCCGGTCTTGGCTGCGATGAATATCAGGGATATTACTTCAGCCGTCCCCTGCCCGCCAACGAGTTTGCCACCCTGGTCACCCGCCTGCGCCAGGCTCCGCCAACAACTTGAAATAATTCAGAAGGCATCCTCCTCCAAGGAGCTTTTCTCCAGGTGTCATGATGACAACTATTGAAGAAATCAGCATCGTTCTGACCCAAGACATGGCGGCTTTTGTGCGACAAGCCGTTGCAAGCGGGGAGTACGCTTCCAGTATCGACGTCCTCCGAGAAGCCATGCAGGACTGGATAACCAAAAAATCTGTCCGACAACAACAGATCGAAGAGTTGGGTAGAATCTGGCAGGAGGGCATTGATAGCGGAGCAGGTCAATTTGGAAATATTGAAAGTATCTTGCAGGAAGCACGACAACGCTTTGACGCTGAATGCCCGAAGTCGTAGGGACGACCTTGGCAAAATTCACCCGCACGGCAGCCACCGAAAACGACTTGCTGTCAATCTGGCGTTATATCGCAAAGGACAATCCAAAAGCGGCAGATCGATTGCTCATTGAACTCGATGAAAAATGCGCCATTCTGGCAGACAATCCACTCCTTGGCCCATCACGGTCGGACATTGCACCTGATTTGCGTTACTTTCCCGTAGGGAGGTATGTCATTCTTTATCGCGAAGCGACACATGGTGTTGAAATAGTCCGAATTCTCCATGGCGCACGCCAGAGGGCCGTCGAACATTTCCTGTCATGAGTCACCCAAGTTCCGCGACGCTTTGCACAGCATAGCGATAACGTCCCGGCTTTCCGGAACGTACAACGCACTGGGCTTGCCGGTCCATGGCCACAAACTGCACGGGCGGTCCAAAACGAAAATGGGCGCGCGCATTCTCACTGGGTACCCGCCGCAAATCCAGGGCAGGAGCCGGGGCACCGGAGAGAACGATATGATCGTAGGCGTTAAGCCAATCGCATAACACCTTGGCATCCCCCTTGTCCCAGGCGAGGATATCCTGCAAAATTTCCTCGGGAGTGCGTTGCGGCGGCGGGGGCGATGGGTCTTCGTCCCGGGGGAACATCACAGGACGCAGTCTGGCGGGCAGCCGGGCACTTGCTGCCAGGGATAGACGCAAAAGTGTGGAAAAAATCTGGTTTGACATGTCATCGCCTTTCGTCAACGCGGCGGAAAATGCCTCTCTGGGGATTACAACCCGTTTCAGGGGCTGGCGTCAATTGCTTCCTGCAAAAAAGGGTTCAGACGCATGCTGACACAACGTCATGCCGGTTGGCGAGCGGCCCTGCCTGCCGTGCTGTGGATGCTGGCCGGTCTGCTGCTGCCCGGCTGCGACACGGCCCGTTATTACCTGCAAGCCGTGGGCGGCGAAATAGACCTGCTGACACGCCGCCGACCCGTGGTCGATCTTCTGGCCGATCCCGCCACACCTGCGTCTCTGCGCGACCGCCTGACCCTGGCCAAGGCAGCCACCAACTTCGCCACGACCAACCTCTCCCTCACCCCGACCGGCTCCTTTCAGAGCTATGTCGATCTGTCCCGACCTTATGCCGTCTGGAGCGTTTACGCCACCCCGGCCCTCTCTCTCGAACCGGCGACCTGGTGTTTTCCCATCATTGGCTGCATCACCTACCGGGGCTATTTTTCGGCTACCGATGCCCACCGCTCCGGTCGGGAGCTGGCCAACCAGGGCATGGATACCTATGTTGCGGGAACCCCGGCCTTCTCCACTCTCGGATGGTTCGACGACCCTCTGCTCAACACCTACATCAACTGGCCGGAACCCTGGTTGACCGGGCTGATCTTTCACGAAATGGCCCACGCCACCGTGTACATTCCCGGGGATACCACCTTCAACGAATCCTATGCCGAAGCCGTGGGTCTCATCGGCACCGAACGCTGGCTGCAACGCTCCGGCAAGGAGCAACTGCTGGAAAAACACCATCGCCATCTGCGGCGACGTGCCCAATCTCTGGAGTTGATCCATAAAACCCGACTCCTGCTCGGCGCGGTCTACACCTCGCAGCGCAGCCCGGAGAGCAAGCAGGCCGTCAAGGTTCGCATTCTGGCCGCCACCCGCGCCGCCTATCGACGGCTGGTGAAGAGCTGGGGAGGCGAATCGGAGTTTGCCCGCTGGTTTTCAGACGATCTCAACAACGCCCAGCTGATTGCCCTCACCACCTACAGTCAATGGGTGCCAGCCTTTCTCACCCTCCTGGCGCAGGAGAACGGCTCGATGGAAAAATTCCATCAGGCCACCCGCGACCTGGGCAGCCTTCCCCCCGATATACGTCATGCCCGCCTGCGCCAACTCAGCCACCCCTCACCGCCATCCACGCCTCGCACATGAAAAAAATCGATGGGCAACCCCGACCCTCTGTGGTATTGGTACACGGCCTGTGGATGAGTGGCCGGGAGATGGTATTGTTGCGCTATCGACTGCATGCGGCTGGTTTTCGGACCTTCCGGTTCAGCTATCCTTCCCGACGCGCCACAGTGGCGGAAAACGCTGGCCGATTGCAGCGCTTTCTCGACCGGCATGCCCTCACTGACAACCTCCATCTGGTGGGACACAGTCTGGGCGGCTTGGTCGTCTTGCGTTTTTTGCACGACTTTCCTGCGTGGCCGGTGCGACGCAGTGTCGCCCTGGGATCCCCTTTCCGGGGAAGCCGGGCGGCGGCGCAGTTGGCCCGCTTCGCCCCAACCCGCTGGCTCCTGGGACGCAGTCTGCCCGAGGGATTGGACGGACAAGGCGTCTGTACCGTGCCCCCGGAACGCACCTTCGCCAGTGTGGCAGGAGACCGTGCCGCCGGTCTGGCCCTGATGATCCTTCGCCTCGAACCCGGCAACGACGGCGTGGTGGAGCTGGCCGAGACGCGCCTCCACGGACCCCATCGTCGCCTGCAACACCACACCAACCATTTGGGTCTGGTTTTTTCCAAGATGGTGGCCAACGATGTGATCCGGTTTTTGACTGATTGACATAAAATTCGTAACTATTCAGCACCCGGCAACGAATCGGGGTCCAGGGGGCTGGCGACCGGACAGGTCCAGGACAGAGTCCTGGCAGATCCAGGACAGAGTCCTGGGTTGCAATATCTCCAGAGGATGATGACATGACAACAACCGACCATGAAAAACACGGCCTGGTGCTGGTCCTGACCGGCGATGGCAAGGGGAAATCTTCCAGCGCCTTCGGCATGGTGCTGCGGGCTGCGGGCTGGGGCATGCGCGTGTGCGTCATCCAGTTTGTCAAAGGCAAGTGGAAGACCGGCGAAGAGCGCGCTGCGGCTCAATTCAAAGAGATCGCCTGGCACGCCATGGGAGATGGCTTCACCTGGAACACCAACGACCCCACCCAGGATCGCGCTACCACGCAACGCATCTGGGAGTTTTGTCAGGAACAGGTCCGGGCCAATGTCTTTGACATGGTGGTGTGGGACGAGATCAACTTTGCCGTGGGCATGGGATGGCTCTCCGGCAGCGAGGTGGCTGAGTTCATTCGCGCCGAGAAGCCCCCCCGTCTGCACCTGATCCTGACCGGACGCAACGCCGCCCCGGAGCTGATCGACATCGCCGACACCGTCACCGAAATGCGCGAGGTGAAACATGCCTTCAAGGCCGGCATCAAAGCGACACGCGGCATCGAGTTTTGATCCCCCAGCAGATCAGCTCTTCCAGTAGTAACCCCGGATCTCTTTCACCGAGGGGAGGCGCATCAGAGCATTGAGAACCCGTCCCAGGGTATAAGGATCCTTGCCCCCCATCTCGATGGCAATGGTGAAGACCGATCCTGAACGCCCCTTGCTCTGGATGGAGTGACCATTGATGCCATATTTGACCATGAGTTCAAGGACAGGCAACAGGGCGCCAGTCTGATGATCGAGGGCAAAACTGACATTGAGGGTCTCGGAGGCAGGCGCCAGATCCCATCCCCCTTTTTCCCAAAGAGATCCCTGGGCCTTGGCGCAATCGGCCCGATGGACGATCCACTGCCCGTCGGCAGAGATGCGCCCCACCACCTCGTCACCGGGGACAGCCACGCAGCAGGTGGACCAACGCAAATCGGGACCACTCAGAGAGGTCAGAACAAATCCTCCATCCCGACCCCGTTCCACACCCTTGACCGGAATCTTTTGTTCTTTCAGGGCTTGTTTGATCATGGTACGGGCGCGAGCGGTCTTGACCACGTCGATCCAGGAGCGTTGGGGACGTGCCCCTTTGGCGGTCAGGACATGGACCACGTCGCCATCGGCCAGCGGCTGTTCCGGCGAACATTGGATGCCATTGACCCGTGCACCGATGCAATGCTGTCCCACCTCGGTATGTACCAGGTAGGCAAAATCGATCACCACCGAACCCACCGGAAAGGTCAGGCGATCCCCCTTGGGCGAGTAGACATCCAAAAGGTCCGGCAAGACATGCGCATGCACCTCGGACATGCGCAGGTCACTGTCACCGAGCGTAGCCAACAGACGCATATAACGACTCGTATCCGGCCCGCTTTTACCCCAATTGGCCAAAATGCCCATCCGGTTGGACTCTTCATCCCGGGGATTGACGATATGCACTTTGAGGGGATGCCCTTCCCACACCACCCGGGTGGTCAGGGCACGAAAACCATTGATGCGCGGGGCGTTGAGATAATCGCGAATGTGGCGCGGCAAGGGACCGAAAAAACCGTGTACCCGACCAAGAACACGCCAAGCCGCATCATCGTCAGGCACCAGGAGCTTCAATCGATAGACCGGCCAGCCAACCCGACAGAGTTGGCCGGTCCCGGGTTTTTCGGCCAGGTGGAAATAATCGCCCAGTTTTTTGGTTTCCAGGATGTAATCCAGGGCCAAGCCATCGCCGGTGACGACGTGCAACTGATGCGTCAGGCGCTCCATGCTCTCCGCACCTCGTTTCTGGAGGGTAAGCAGGGTCCGCTTGGCCCTCTGGGTCTGGATGGGCATCAGATGGGGTAACAGACGTTCGATCAAGACATCCGCCAGAGAGATCATCCCCAAACGCCTGGCCACTCCGACAAAGATCAAGCCGACACTGGCCTTGATCTTGGCCTTGGCAGGACCATGGACGTGCAATGTCTCCGAATTGTGCAGCCAGTCGAAGGTCTTGACGACCAACACCCGCAAATCCTTCGACGCAGCAGCCATGATACGCCGATAGGTGGCCGCCATGTCGCCGGCGCCGGTTTGCAAATTGCGGATCTTGGAGAGGGATCGCACCATGGTTGCCACATCTTCGCAGAAATCGGCAATGCGCGTTTCCGGTTCCATGGCGGGCGGGGCATCCTCGATGGCGTCATGCAGCAGCGCGGCGCAAATGGCCGTGACATCGGTCAACCCCCAGGTCAGGCAACTGTGCGCCACGCTGATGACGTGTGTGACGTAGGGTGCCCCATCCAGCTTGCGTTTTTGTCCCTCGTGAAATGCACAGGCCATGGCGGCTGCCGCAACCACCCGGGCACTCCCCTCCTCGCCAATGCGCTCCCGAGTCAACTCGACGAGTTCGGCAATTTGTTCTTCAATGGATTGCATCGTTGCTTTGTTCCGTCGCCTCGTCGCCCGTCGTCATGACAATACACCCTTTTAAACCGAATCCATGTCGAGGTGTATCGTTTTTTGAACCACTGGAAGACAGGGACGGCCCATTAAATCACTCACCTTGAAAAATCACTCTCACGATCCCGAAAGACTCCTGCTCCCAGGGCAATCGCATTTAAACTGCGTCTACTTCCAAGAAAAAGAGTGACATGAAAGATTTTATTGGGGCTTCGCCCCAAACCCCATTGGGGCTTCGCCCC
>JADGCJ010000116.1 GCA_015229045.1 Magnetococcales bacterium | reverse complement strand
ACCCCATTGGGGGATGAATCCCCCAAACCCCCTCTTTTTTTTCAATTCGTTTTTTCTTTTTGTTTTTTCTACTCCCTCAGGAGTTCATTAATGGCTGTTTTGGCGCGCGTATTGGCATCCACAGTCTTGACGATCACCGCACAATAAAGACCTGGCCCCGGGACACCACCAGGCCCAGGTTTGCCGGGAAGAGTACCAGGAACAACCACCGAATAAGGAGGAACATGGCCGGTAAAGATGGTTCCGGAAGCCCGATCGACAATGGGCGTCGAGCGCCCCAAATAGACCCCCATGGAGAGGACAGATCCCTGTTGAACGATCACCCCCTCGGCGACCTCGGCCCGGGCACCGATGAAACAGTCGTCCTCGATGATGACTGGGTTGGCCTGCAAAGGTTCCAGGACACCGCCGATACCGGCGCCACCGGAAATATGACAATTGCGTCCGATCTGGGCGCACGACCCGACAGTCGCCCAGGTGTCGATCATGGTGCCGCTCTCCACATGGGCACCGATGTTGACATAAGAGGGCATCAGCACCACCCCGGAGGCGATATGACTCCCCTTGCGCACCGTGGCCGGAGGAACCATGCGAAAACCGGCGGCACGAAAACGAGCCTCATCCCAGCCGACACACTTCAGGGGAACCTTGTCGAAGGCCGGGGCATCCGGATGCCCCATGAGCACGTTGTCATGCAACTTGAAGAAGAGCAGAACCGCTTTTTTCAGCCGTTGGTCGACAATCCAGCCATGGTTGGCCTCCGGGTGACCGGGACGCTTTTCCGCGACCCGCAGGGTTCCGTTGTCCAAACCCTCGATGGCGGCCAGGACCGCCTCGCGCACCGGACCCTGGGTGGAAGGGTTGATGTGGACCCGGTTTTCCCAGGCATCATCAATGATGCGGGCATGATCAGACATGGGGCGTGGTCTCCATTTTTTGGATGTTTTCGACGCAACGTGCCAAACGCTGCATGGCTTCGCGATTATCGGTCAACGAGGCGACCATGGCTATCCGGACATAATCGCGACCGGGATTGCCATGAACGGAGTCGCGCCCCAGATAGGCCCCGGGCAGAACCGTGACCGCCTGCTCCGTATAGAGGGAACGGGCAAAGGCTTCACCCCCACCCGGAACCTGCAACCACAGATAGAAACCTGCCTGAGGCGGAGCCACAGGCAAGAGCGGTTCGAGGATGGCCAGAGCCTCGGCCCGTTTTTGGCGGTACAGGAGGCGGTTTTCCGACACATGGGTCTCATCGGACCAGGCCAGGGTGGCGACATCCTGGATGAAAGGGGGTGTGGCACACCCTGTATAGGTGCGCAATTTCAGGTAGCGATTCAAGATATCCGGATCCCCGGCGACAAAGCCGGTACGGGCGCCTGGCATGTTCGACCTTTTGGACAGGGAGTGAAAAACCACACATCGCCGATAATCACTCCGACCCAGGCGTTGGGCAGCCTGCAAAAGCCCTGGGGGAGGAGCGTCATACCAGATTTCCGAATAGCACTCGTCGGAGGCAAGGACGAAATCGTATCGATCCGCCAGTTCGATCAGGCGAATCAGACGATCCTCTTGCAGGACCGTGCCGGTCGGATTGGAAGGCGTGCAGAGATAGACCAGTTGTACCCGTTGCAGGATATCGGTCGGCAGAGCGCCAAAATCGGGAATGAAGCCGTTGTCGGCCCGGGTCTCCACATAGATGGGTTCTGCCCCGGCCATCAGGGTGGCCCCTTCATAAATTTGGTAGAAGGGGTTGGGCATGGCCACCAGCGGCATGGCAGTCTGTCGGGAACGATCGACGACAGCCTGGGCGATGGAAAAAAGCGCCTCCCGGGTACCATTGACCGGCAAAACGTGCTGTTCGGGATCGACGCTCTCCAGGTTGAAGCGGCTCTGCAACCACCTGGCCATGGCCTGCCGCAGATCCATCTGGCCACGGGTGGTCGGATAGCGCGTGACCCCACCCAGGGATGCCGCCAGACGATCCCGGAGGAAAGGGGCGACCGGATGTTGCGGCTCGCCAATGGAAAGATCGATCGGACGCAACCCCGGCGGCGGCACGACCCCGCGCAGCAGAGTCGCGAGTTTTTGGAATGGATACGGGTGCAGTCTGTCCAGATCCGGATTCATGGGATAACCAAGGGCGGATGGGTTGACGAAGAGAGCGTGGTATTCGGCTTCAATTGCATGGGTTTCGGTTCCGGTTGCGTGGTCCGTGCATGGAGGGGAGGCGTCTGGGTGTCGGATATGTTGGCATCGAGCCAATGTATCAGGTCTGTCCAGATATTGCGGGTCTCCTCGCTGGTTGGCATGATGCCGGCGTAGGTCAACTCGATGGTGATGATGGGAATTTTTTTTTCGACACCCGCATAGCGTCCCAGGGAACCGGGATAGGTGCCCATGGGATCCAGATAGAGGTGACCCAGCTTGTGTGGCGGTTTGGTCTTGGGTCCGTCAAAATCCAACAGATTGTACGGGGCGTGTACCGAAACGATGACATTGGGCCGAAAATTTTCAATTTCCATCTGGATCCACTGCGATTCCGGTTCACTCAAAGGGCCGGTTCCCGGAAAGCGTCTCGGATCGCGTCCGGTGGTGTTGACCCAGTACTTCTTGCTTTCCGTTTCCCAGTCGTTCGTCGGAAAATTCCTGTTGAGATCAACGCCATGAGCGTTCATCCTCTGGGATTTCCGCATCAGGAGACCGTCAGGATTGACCAGCGGAGCAATGTGCCAATGGAACATGCCGGAGTGGAATTGGTCCAATTTCTGCATCCACTTGAACACAATGCTGACCGAGGAGTATTCATCTCCGTGAATACCCCCGATGACCAGAATGCGAGCTTGAGGCGGTTTTCCCAACAGGGGAGTGTACTCTTTGACGAGCAAAGGCGTACCATTGACCGAACGACCTGGAGTGATTTTCAGTCCACTGGCAAGGCATTCGTTGTAGGTGACACTGTTCAGCTTACGGCTGATCTGGTGGCAAATTTTGGCGATCCGTCCTTGGGCCGTCAAAAGTGGTACGGCAGTTGGAAGTGGGGTGTCGGCCTGCAAAAGGGATGGCGCAAGCGCAATCCAAAGCAGCAGGATCCAGGACAGGCAGGCGGTCGGGACACCAGGAACAGATCTTTCAGGGATGAAGAAATGACAGGGACAGTTGAGCATAATCTTCCGTGACACATTACTGAATTAAAGAAAACGCGAGCGACCGTCTGGCCGTCCTGGTTTGGCGTTGGGTCGGGTGTCGAGTGCGGTTTGGAATGTACCCCGTCTGGTTTTACTTTAATCCGGGTGAAACCGTCAATTCTGGAAAGATTATGTGGCTTTATTTTTTTTTTCTGATGCAGTAGCATGGCGGCCTGGAGAAAGAATGGACCATGGGTGTACCTGGTTGGGTGGTTCGTGTTGTTTTCCTTCCGTTCATGTTGCAGCCGATCAAAGACTCTATCGCGAATAATGAGAAACGCCGGGGTTTAATAATATGAAAAGGCGCCAATTTTTGATGAGCATGGCCTTTGGAGCTGCCGGAATCGGCATCATCCCCGAGGCCATGGCTTCTTCCGAGGCCATGGCTTCTTCCATGCCATCGACAGTGACGGATGATCCGGAACTGGAGTTGGCCCTGTTGCGAACCCGGCACTTCAACGAGCATCTGCCCGGTGATGCCTACCTGGATCCGGCCCAATTCAAGATCCTTGAAGCGACGGTCCGGCGCCTGGAGCGCTTGCAACAGGTTGTCGGTTATGGAAATTTTTATCTCCTGGATTTTGACGAAGCCCTCAAGACCGCCAGTGACAAGCCCCGGGTTGGGCCCTTCACGCGGTTTGAGCTGGATTTTTTGGAAATGATTTTCCACGAGACCGCCACGACCTACGGCTTCATGGGAAAGAAGCCCTTGAAAAATTTGACCGAACGGACCCCCCGGCAAGAGGTGGTCAAGGTTCCTTTCACCGGCAATTTTTTGTTCAAGGGTCAGGCTGTGGAGGTTTACCGCCGCATTCGTCGCGATGTGGGTGATCAGGCCGTTTTGACTTCGGGCGTGCGTAGTGTTCCCAAGCAATTTTTATTGTTCCTGACCAAGGCCTACGAAGCCAGTGGTAATCTCTCCCTGGCCTCCCGTTCCCTGGCACCTCCGGGTTACTCTTTCCACGGGGTCGGTGATTTCGATGTGGGTCAGGTGGGGTTTGGCGAGGCCAACTTTACCGCCCGTTTTGTGGAATCGGATGTCTTCAAAAAGCTGCGGGAGTGCGGTTACATTCAAATGCGCTATCCGCAGGACAACCTGCTCGGGGTACGTTTTGAACCCTGGCATATCAAGGTGGTCACCTGATCTTCCTGGTTCGGGATGAAAACACGCACAGCCTGGATCGGATTTGGGGCCAACCTGGGCAATCCCAGGGAGACCTGGTGTCAGGTTTTGGACAGGGTGTCGCGTTCGCCTTCGCTGCGACTGATCGGGGTCTCTCCTCTCTACCACACCGAGCCGTTGGGTTTCATTGACCAGCCATGGTTTACCAATGCCGTGTTTGCCGTGGCAAGCCGATTGGAACCGTTGCCTCTTTTTCATTTTTTGCAGAACCTTGAATGGCAATCAGGACGCCGACGAGGAAAGAGATGTGTCTGGGGACCGCGCAAGGTGGACCTGGATCTGTTGCTCTATGGACAGAGGATCATCGATAATCCGCGTTTGATCCTGCCGCACCCCCGGATGCATGAGCGACGCTTTGTTCTGCAACCCCTGGCTGACCTGGCCGGAGACCTTCAACACCCGGTATTGTGTAAAACCATTGACATGTTGCTGAAAAAGGTGAATGATCCGTCGCATGTGAAGAGGTTGCCGCGTTTGGCATCGACTCCCTTTCGCCAGGGAGCGCTGACCGGAATGGTGCGCGCCGCCTCTTTGGGGTGAGATCAAGAAGAGGCCTGGATCAACCTTGCCCGGCTGGGCAGGTAGACCGGGACAGGTTTTTGCCATGTTGTCTGGTTCAAATGCCGTCTGCAGCCATTGTCGGCAGTTTTGCGTTTATCCGCTTGTGCGTGTCCGTCGCCGCGGCGGGGTCCGTGTTTCCGGGTCCGAGTCCGGGGGTATGCCATGACGGCCAAGCGTGTCACCACTCCCGATCTGATGCAAATGAAGCGGGATGGCCGCAAGATCGTCGCGGTAACGGCTTACGATTTCACCTTCGCCCGGTTGCTGGACCAGGCGGGGGTCGATCTTTTGTTGGTGGGAGACTCCCTCGGCATGGTGGTACAGGGGCACGATACAACGTTGCCGGTCACCCTTGACGAGATGATCTACCATACCCGGGCCGTCGCTCGGGGTGCCGCGCGTGCCCTGGTGGTTTGCGACCTTCCGTTCGGCTGCTATCATGTCGGCCCGGAGGCTGCCCTGGCAAGCGCCGTGCGGGCGATGAAAGAGAGCGGTGCCCATGCCGTCAAGCTGGAGGGAGGCGAGACCATGGCTGCCTCGGTTCGTTTTCTGGTGGAGCGAGGCATTCCGGTGATCGGGCATGTAGGGTTGACGCCTCAGTCGGTTCACGCCTTTGGCGGTTTTCGCATCCAGGGCCGCAACGAGGCCTCCGCCAGACGCATCATCGCCGACGCCGAACTCTTGGCCGAAGCCGGGGCCGGGGCCGTTGTCCTCGAGGGTATTCCCGCCTCGTTGGCCACGACCATCAGCGAGCGATTGCCCATTCCCACCATCGGCATTGGCGCGGGTTCCGGCTGCGATGGTCAGGTTCTTGTCCTCTATGACCTCCTGGGCTTGTATGAAGGGATCAAGCCCCGCTTCGTCAAGGAGTTCATGTCGGGAGGAGAGCAGGTGCGCCAGGCCGTGGGCCAGTACGCCCGGGAGGTACGCGATGGATCCTTCCCCGGTGCGGAACACAGTTTTGGTGGTTGAAAAACGACAGGCCAGCGACTCATGGAGATATTGACAAGTCGGCAAGCCCTGGAATGCTGGGTGAACAATGAGCGGAGTGCCGGTCGTCGTCTGGGTTTTGTGCCGACCATGGGTGCGCTGCATATCGGGCATCTTTCGTTGTTTCAGACCGCCCGCCGGGAGTGCGACCGGGTGGTGGGGTCCATCTTTGTCAATCCCACCCAATTTGGCCCCAACGAGGACTATCAGCGCTATCCGCGTACCCTGGAACAGGATCGCGCCCTCCTGGGAGAGGCCAACTGTGACGCCCTGTTTTTGCCGACGCCGCAGGATGTCTATCCGGCTGGTCACCAGACGCATGTTCAGGTCGGGGAGTTGGCCAGTGATCTGTGTGGCCGGTGTCGGCCCGGCCATTTTCAGGGGGTGGCGACGGTCGTGGCCATCCTGTTCAATCTGGTGCGGCCCCATGTGGCCTATTTTGGCCTGAAGGATTATCAACAATTTCTCGTCATCCGGCAGATGGTCCAGGATTTGGCCATGCCGCTGCAAGTGACGGGATTGCCGACTGTGCGGGAAGCGGATGGCTTGGCCATGTCGAGTCGCAACCGCTACCTGGATGTGGAGGGTCGTCAGCAGGCCTCGGCCCTGTTCCGGGCCATGGAGAAGGCGCAGGCGGCCTATGCTGGTGGAGAGAGTGATCCGGCACACCTGGAAAATGTGGCCCGTCATGTATTGACGGAGGCTGGCCTGTCTCGCATCGATTATGTGGCGGTACGGGATTCGGATACGTTGGCACCTCTGGTGCGCATCGACAAGGATCCCGTCATTCTGATGGCTGCCTGGGTAGGATCGGCAAGGCTGATTGACAACCGGCAGCTGGTTCGCAATTGAGGGAGGCAAAGAAGCGGATGGAACTTTCCGTGCTGAAATGCAAGATTCATCGGGCAACCGTAACCGAAACCCAGGTGGATTACGAAGGTTCATGCGCCATTGACGAGGATTTATTGGATGCTTCCGGTATCCGGGAGTACGAACAGATCCACGTCTGGAATGTCAACAATGGCCAACGGTTGATAACCTACGCCATTCGCGGTGAGCGCGGCAGCGGCATGATCTCCCTGAATGGTTCTGCGGCACATCGCGCCGAGCCGGGGGATCTGGTCATCATCGCCGCGTTCGCCCACATGACCGAGGCCGAACATGCGCAATATCAGCCGCGTCTGGTCTATGTGGATGCCGACAATCGCATCGCCCGTCTCGGACATGCCATAACGGCGCAAGCCGCCTGAAAAAATCCGAACAGACAGACCGCCCGCCAGGAGGATGGCCCCCCCTCCTCCTGGGGCTTCGTCCCATACGGGGCAATCGCGTTTGAATCGCGTCCATTTTGGGACACGTGGTTTTTTTGTTCGGAAAAAAAATGTTGGCATGAAGGACTTTATTGGGGCTCCGCCCCAAACCCCACCAGGACTCCGTCCTGGATCTGCCAGGGAGCCAGACCCCTGGACCCCATTTTCTCTGGGACACGTCGTCTTTTCGTGATCCGGTCGCCAGCCCCCTGGACCCCGTTCTCGACAGGCCTGCCTACACAACAGTGTGCAGCGCCTCCTCGATGACGTTCCAGGCACGATGAAGCTCCGCGTCGGTGATACAATAAGGCGGCAGCAGATAAATGACATTGCCCAGGGGACGAATCAACAAGCCGCGCTCAAGAAAGAAGGCGCGCAGGAGATGGCTTGTCTCGGAGGCATACTGAATCGAGTCGTCCAACTCCACGGCGGCGATGCCACCCAAAACCCGACCACGCATCACCTTGGGATGGTTGATCAGCTCCAGGACACGCTCCTTGTTGACCCGCTCGATGTTGACCACGCGGGCAAGGGTCTTCTCCTTTTCAAACAGCTCCAGGGAGGCGATACCCGCCGCGCATCCCAAAGGGTTGGCCGTGAAAGAGTGACCGTGTGCAAAGGCCTGGTCGAAGCCATCATCCAGAAAGGCCTGGTAGATTTCGTCGCGACACACAGTGACGGCCAGCGGAAGAAAACCGCCGGTCAACCCCTTGGAGAGGCAAATGATATCCGGATCCACACCGGCCTTGTGGCAGGCAAACATGGCGCCGGTGCGACCGAAGCCGGTCATCACTTCGTCAAAGATCAGTGGAATGTCGGCGTGTTGCAGCTTGGCAGCCAGGCCACGCAAAAAGTCAGGACGACACATGCGCATGCCGCCGGCTCCCTGGACGAGGGGTTCCATGATCACGGCGGCGCACTCGTTGGCGTTCTGTTCCAGGTAACGGGCCAAAGCGGCCAATGAGTGTTCTTCCTTCTCGGCCACGTCGTCATCGCCGATCCAGGTGGAGGGAAAGGGGATGGCATCGACGCGAAACAGCATGGCCTCAAAGGCATCGAAAAATCCGGATGCCCGACCCGCCGACATGGCCCCGACCGTGTCCCCGTGATACCCCCCTTCAAAAGCCAGAAACCGGGAGCGGCGTTCTCCCCGATTGATCCAGTATTGACAGGCCATTTTCAGGGCCACCTCGACGGAGGTGGAGCCATCGTCAGAGAAAAAGACCCGATTGACGCCATGCGGCAGTCGTGCCACCAGACGGCTGGCCAGTTTGACAGCCGGTTCATGGGTGAAACCGGCAAAAATCACCTGCTCCAGTTTTTCCGCCTGGGCGGCAACAGCCCGGGCAATGGCCGGATGGGCATGGCCATGGGTGGTGACCCACCAGGAGGAGATCAAATCCAGATATTTGCGGCCATCGGCGGCAAAAAGGGTCGCCCCCTGCGCCGAGGTGATGGGTATGGGAAGAGGTGCGGATTTCTCCTGCGTGAAGGGATGCCAGATGTGTCGGCGATCCAGGGTAATCAAGTCTTGCACGTGCTGCATCTCCCGGGTTTTCATAATTTTTTTGTAACTATTCAGCACCCGGCAACGAATCGGGGTCCAGGGGGCTGGCGACCGGGCAGGTCCAGGACAGAGTCCTGGTGGGGTTCGGGGTGAAGCCCTGACAAAGGCTTTCATGTCCAGGCCTTTCTTGAGAAAGTACCTGGGCAGTTACACTCTTTTTGTGATGCTTCGACTCGTCTCCCTGACGCGGTGCAGGATAGCAGAAACTGTTCCTCCTGGGGAATGAACAAGATGGTGGGACATAAGTAAAACATATCTGAAAGGGGTTGGGGGATCCAAGGGGGAGGCTCCGCCTGCCCCCTCAGCGGGGGTCTGGGGGCAGCGCCCCCAGCAGGTTGGGGCTTCGCCCCAAACCCCATTGGGGCTTCGCCCCAAACCCCATTGGGGCTTCGCCCCAAACCCCATTGGGGCTTCGCCCCAAACCCCACCAAGGGGGCAGGCGGAGCCTCCCCCTTGGATCCCCCAACCCCTTTTAATAATAAAACATTTTATGGTTTCAGATGCGCCGGATTACTGCGTGGTCGCTGTTTTTGCACACCAGGAAACACCTCGTTGAAATCACGAAAGAGGGCTTTGTAATTGTCCGGATCCCGATAGGATTTTTTGACAAAATCCTCCGGTAACGCGGTCAACTCCTGAACGTCCGACCAGCCATTGGGCAGGGCAAAGGCATAGTAGGGAAACTCGGTCGGCACATCGTGGACCATGACCACATTGATGACACTGCGCAGTTGCAAGGCGGCATAGACCCGGTGCATGCCATCGTTGATCAAGGGAAGACGGCGCCCGTCAGGTTCGAGGGACATCTCCACGACCGGCGGGGTCAGGGGAATGGGCCCCACTTCGGTGTCCGGGTTTTCCGGATCGCGCAGCCAGAACATGAGTCCGCCATCCAGGGCAAAAATATCCACTCCTTGTTGGCGAAAGGCCGCATGCAGTTCCAGAATGCGTTCCAGGTCGTCGCGCAAGACGTAGCGTTGGGCTGGATAGAGGGTGAGGGGGTGGGTGCGCCGGGCCAGAACCAGACGTGCCCCTTCGTAGATCATGGGTTGGCCGTGACCTTTCAGGCGGGTCCGCTGGATGCGCGAGAGCAACTCATCTTCCGTGATGATTTCATGGCGGGTGATCTGCATGGCCGATTGTCTCTCCAAAAAAAGGTCAGATTTGGGGCGAAGCCCCAAAAAAGCAAGACAAAGCTGAATTGTAACTATTCAGTACCCCCTCAAGAAAGGCCTGGACATGAAAGCCTTTGTCAGGG
>JADGCJ010000115.1 GCA_015229045.1 Magnetococcales bacterium | reverse complement strand
CATTATATAAGTTTACATTTCCTGATTTGACATAAACCGCTCCACCGCCGAGGCCCGAATTGAGATAGAAAACCGAATTGGAGATGGTGGCGGTGGAACCGGAAAAGTAGATGGCGCCTCCTTCGACACTCGAAGAATTGGAATGAAAGTAGGAACGGTCCACGGACAATGTTCCGGAGGTGGCATTGACCATGATCGCTCCGTTGGCATACGAGTATGGTCCCCCCTTGTTATTGTTGAAGGTGCTGTCGGTGATGGTGAGTGAAGAGCCGCTGCCCTTCAACTGAACCGCGCTTCCGAGTGTGGAATAGCTGCTGGGCGTGTTGGATGAACTGAAGTATGTCATGCACACGCTGCGCAGAGTCAAAGAAACATTGTCCGTGGAGCTGGTGAGGCCACTGTTTCCATTCCCGTCCCCTCCGTGCAGCAGGACGTCGTAGACGGAGTCACCATTGACATCGCCATTGACGGTAAAGCTTTTCGTCACCGTGGGCAGATTGCTTGAAAACTTGATGGTGCGCTCCGTTTCGCTTTTGGTGGCCGGATCGAATACGGTGGCATCGAAGAGGATGGTCGATCCGGCCCCGCCGACATCCCCCAGATCGGTGGTGGCGCCGTTCATGATGGCCAGCAGGGCTTCGCGGAAGGTGACCAGGCCATCGCCGGCGGTGGTATTGTCGGCGGTGGAGTTGACCCGGACGTTGGTGAGGACCGGGGAAGGGATATCGACGGTAAAGGTTCCGCTCAGTGAGGCGAGCGCGTTGCCCGCCTGGTCCTTGGCCGGGGAGGCGCCGAGGGCGATGGTGTAGGTGCCGTTGTCACCGTTGTCCCAGCTCCCGCCGGGGGGGGTGAAGGTGTAGGTGGCGGTGCCGCCGGAGAGGGTGGCGCCGGTCACGCTGGCGGTAAAGCTGTTGGGACCGGTGATGGTGACATTGCCGGCGGCGATGGAGGTGGTATCCAGGCCGGCCCCGGTGTCGGCGTAAGCCACGGTGAAGCTGTGACTGGTCCCTCCCGAGGAGGTGACGTTGTTGACGGCAGGGGTGCCCGCCGTGGGGCTGGTGCGGTCCAGGGTGACGGCGAGGGCGCTGCCGACCGGAGAGGTCACGGAACCGGAGGTGACGTAGGCCTTGACGTTGTAGCTGCCGTTGGAAAGGGTGGAGGCGTTGATGGTGGCTGCGCTCCAGTTGCCGGAGGAGTCGGCGGTGGCGGTGGTGGAGAGTTCGCCGGTATCCTTTGAGCCATTGTTGTTGCTGTCGATGAAAACGGTCACGGTGCCGCTTGCGATGGCCCCGGAGCCGCTGAAGCTCAGGCTGGAGGCACTGGTGATGTTGTCGGTGTTGCTGGATCCGGTGTCGCTGGCCGCGGCCAGATCGGGTGCGCCGGGGGCTGCGGGGTTGACCGT
Organism: Magnetococcales bacterium; assembly: GCA_015229045.1. The sequence goes on along the minus strand of JADGCJ010000115.1, from coordinate 8,726 downwards.
GACCGTGATGGTGCGGGAGACAGTGGCGCTGCCGTCGGAGACCTGGACCTCGAAGCTGTCGGAACCGGCATAGCCGGCGTTGGGGGTATAGGTCAGGGTGCCGCCGGGGGTGACGTCGCTACTCCCGGAAGTGGCGGTGGCCCCGGTTAGGGTGAGGGTTCCCCTGGTTGGCGCGGTTTTCTGGCTCCAGGTCAGGGTTTGAGCGCTGTCGACATCGCTGATGTGCAACAAAGACTTGATGTCCGTAGCCAAGGCGTTCTGGTTGAGGGTCAGGGTGGTCGTCGCCCCCACAAAGGCAGGGGCGGTGTTGGTGGAGACATCGCGGGGGTTGGTCACCTTGATGTCGCCGACCGCGATGGTGTTGCTGGAGCTGATCGTGATGCGGACGCCATAAATGGCGTCGAAGTCCGTGTTGGAGGAGACATCGAGGTTGTAGAATGTGGTTTTTGCAACGCCATTGACCCCAACCGACGCGCCTTTGAGATTGAAGTTGCTGTCGAGGGCCTGCACCGTGTAATTGGACGAGACGGTGGTGGTATCGGTACTGCCGATCTTGATGCTGTCCAGGTCGAATATGCCCCGGTTGGCGCGCATTTCCAAATATTGCGGTGTGTAACCGGTATTTGCGACGGCGCGTACATAGGCTCCGGTGGTACCGGTCATGCCCGAGCCGGATTGATTGCGAATCGTAAAGCTGGTGGATCCGCTGGAGCTGTTTTTTGCGTAGATGTCGAACCCGGTGGAGAGGTTGTTGGAAGCCGAAATGACTTGATTGGCGGTCATTCCCGTATTGGCGCCCGCAACGATTTGCGTTGCTGAAACGGTTCCCCAGGTCACCGTCCCGCTGTTGCCACCATTGACCAGGGTCCCCACTGCCAGGGTGGTGTCGAAGTCGGCGAGGCGATCCGGGTCGAAAGGGGAGTCGGTCTGGATGGGGCCGGTCTGATTTTCCAGAATCCAGTTGCTCCCAAGGCCGGTGGCATCGATGGAGGCGGCGACATCGGCCCCGGTGCCCGCGGCGAGACCGGCGGCGAAGGAGTCGTCCGCGCCGATGGAGCAGCCGTAGAGCAGGAGATCACCGCCGGCCTTGAGGGCATAGCCGAGGGCGGCCAGTTCGGCCTGAATCGTATCGTCGGCGAAGCTGCCGGTGGTCAGGGTCTGGTGGGCCAGTTCCAGGGTGCCCGTGGTGCCGTGGGAGAGGAGATGAATGGCGTCGTAACCATCATGGGTCGCGGCCCATTTGGCGATCTGTTCCAGTCCGCCGATGGCGCCGTCGAGGAGTTCGATTTCCACGCCCGGGCGGACCATGGCGGCCAGGGTTTGTGCTTCCGGCAGTGCGCCATCGATGAAGGCCACCTCTTTTTTGCCATTGTTGAGGGTCGGATCGACGACCTTGACCTCCACCGGGGCGGGGACATCGGGGATCAGTGCCCTGGCGGCGGCGTCCGGGGCGTCATGGGCATAATCCACCACGGTTGCGACGGCGGCGCCGTCGAACATCATCCGTGGTTCCAGGACCAGCATGAACGGCTTGCCGCGACCGCGACGGGTAGCTGTGTTGCATGCGCCAGGGGGGGGGGTGCGAGCAAACAGTTTCATGGAATCTCCCGCATGCGTCTGTTTGTTGGGATCGAAATGCATACCACGAATTCAAGGATGGATCCTCTTTAAGCCCATGCAAAAATCTTGATCCAGCATTCAATCAAGCCAATCAAATTAATGATTTTGCAGAAATAATACTCGCCATGAATACCGGGAAAAGGGCCTTGCGGGATGAAGCGAAATAAATTTGTTTAATTTTTTTTTTGGCTTTATCTGATATTTGATTCTATCGGATTTTAATAGAAGTGCAAGCAATTTTTTCTGCTTATCCGGGATATCAGCGTCTGCTCCTGCTTGCATCACGGCGTGCAAACAGGAGCAGAAGAGCGCAAGGAACCTGAAGAAATGCGGGAGGATGGGTCAGTTGAAGACGACCTGCAAACGGGCCTTGCCCTCGTCGGGATGGGCGATGCGGGAGACGAACAGCTCCATCGGGTCGTGCCCTTCCAGTTGCAGGGTGCAGGTTTCCGAGATTTCGTGAGGTGCCGCGGTGCTGGCGGCCAGGATCAGCGAAAACGGGGTGCCACGGGTGTGGGCATGGATGGACGCCCTGGATTTGGGGTGTTTGAGCACCTTTTCCAGCGTGACGGTGAAGGTCTCGCCGGCAGCCGTTCTCAGGGTGCCGGTGGTGTCGGTCAATTTGGCGAAGTGTCCGCTTCTGAGCAGTTTCAACATGATGTCGATTCCTTGTCGCAAGGCATGGTTGGATTGAATTGGTGTCACGCCGGGATGGGGTACTCGCCCAACAGGGCGATACAGAAATTGATCGCCAGGAGGGGGTTGCGGATCGTCACGGGGGCGCTGGAACCCGCGGTACCGATGGTCACCGTGCCGCCGCCGCTCCCACCGGTGACGGAAACCCCTCCCAGATTGATGGTTCCGGAGCCGGCATTGGACCACATGTTGACGGCTTCCGGACCTGTGGCCACAACCGGTCCCAGATTGTTGTGGGTGGCATCCGGAGTGGGTTGGGCACTTGTGGGATTGGTCTGCACGCTCACATTGACCCCGATCGGGCTGCCCCCCGAGCCGGGGGTGAAGGTGGCGGGATGGTTGTGGGTGGGGAGCTGAGCCAGGGTCAGGGTCGCGGTTTCGGCACCGGCGCTGTTGCCCATCTGGTAGATGAAGGTGCTCCCCGGTCTTTGGCCAAAGCCGATCACCATGCGTCCGCGCAGGTCGGGCAGAAAGAAGGAGGTGCTGGTGGCGGTGCCATAGAGATTGGCGATCAGGGAATAGAGGGCCTGGTTTTGCGCCACGGGGAGCGTTTGACCCAGACACATTGCCCAGTTCTGGGGGACTCTTTGGAATGCGAATGGCACGATCATGCCAATGAACGGATCCGACATGTGGTTCTCCTTGTTATGTGGATGATTGAGGTGATGGCAGAGGTGGCCGCCAGATCAAGAGATCGAACATGGGTTGCGAGGCGGCCAGATGGAAGCCGAGGGCATGATAAAAAGTTTTGGCCGTCTGATCCTGCCCCCGGACGCAGAGGGTCAAGGGGGTCATGACTTGCGTTGCAGCCTGCTGCAGGGCGCGCAGCACGGCGGTACCGAAGCCCTGCCGGCGTGCCCCGGGGATGAGGGAGATGTCCAACACCCGCACCTCCCGCTCCCGGAAGGAAACCATCACCCGTCCGATGGGGGTGCCGAGCTTTTCGATGATCAGATGCATCGCATCCGGGTGGTTTTCCCCGTAGATCCTGGTTTGCAGGTGCATTTGCTGATCGATCAGGGTGCGGATGAACTCTTCTTCATGATCGATCAACCACAGATCGTCCCGCGTTCCCTGGTAGAGGGTGACAAGAAACGCTTTGTCTCCTGGATTTGCCGGTCGCAAAGCGATCCCTTTGGCAAGAAATGGATTGCCTGGTAACATATTGGTCATTGCCTGGGCTTTTCATGAGGTTTTTGATGATCCCCTTTCTTTGAAACAGGATAGTTTGTGATTTGCCAAAAGACAAATAAAAAATCGTATCAATTTCAGAATAATAAACAGCTATTCTTCATAGAAGTGATCATGCAATGACAAATAACAAAAAAATATAGCAATAACAAAGAATAATAAAATAAAAAAACCCCGGCGCGAAACGCGCCGGGGTGAAAAGGAGAAACAACGAGATGAGCTACGGAATGTCCAGGCCCGACTTGCGCAACAGATCGATCAGCAACGTGGTGGATTTCTCCATCTGCTCGATGGCGGACTTGAATTCCTGCCTGGCCGCATCCGCCTCGGACTTGGCGCGCAGGGAACGGGCCTCGTCGATCTTCGGGGAAATGTCGGACGCTATGCCCTGGGAATTCAAGGCCTGCTCCAGGAACATCTGGAAGACGTTGTTGCGACCCAGCTCATAGACATATTCGGCTTCCGGAGTGGGGAAATGCAGCGGCTGCACCAGGGTCTCGCCAGTGCGCACCTGGATCAGCGCGTTTTGTACCTTGCCGTAGGCCCGCTCCATCAAAGGAATCCCTTCGTTGACCTGAAACTTGTCCAGAAGCTGCTGGGCCTGGGTGAGCATGGCCCGGATCTCGTCGCTGGTCTTCTTGCCCTTTTCCCCCAGCTTCTTCTCCTCGGCGATGCGGTCGTAGGCCTCCAGCATGGACCAGGCGCTCTTCAGGCGGGTCTGGAATTCATGGGTATGGGCCGGCCCGACGGGTCCCATGAGCATTTTACCCGGCATGGGGGGGATGGTGTAATTGTGATTGGCAACGTTGTCGAGTTTGGTCTTGATCTCCAGGGTCTCCCCCTTGCGCAGGATCGACAGGGTCACCTCCGCGCCCGGGTCGAGACGATAGATCTCCATGGAGAACTGGGCAATGCTGGTCAACTCCCGCCCGTTGAGGCGCAGGATGAGATCCCCGCGCATGATGCCGCTCTTGTCGGCGGGGCTTTCCTTGATCACGTCGCCCACCTGCACCCCACGGGGGTGTTCGGGATGCACACCCAGCCAGCCGCCGGCGGCCCGGACGGGCTGTGCCGCGCCGAACAGCAGGGCGGCAGTGGTCAGTGTCAGCAATACTTTGAATTTTTTCATTGTGCTTCCTTTGTCATGCCGAAAGGTTGGGGAAAACGGTCCCAGGCCGACAGGGCCATGCGGACCAGCCAGGTGAACAACAGTAGACCAAAACCCCAGATGCCCAGCGCGACGTGGATTTCCACCCGGGTGGGGGCATAATCCGCGTACTCCCCCAGGGGCGTGGGCTGAAATCCGGGGACCACGAGGCCAAGACCTTTTTCGATCATGACCGCGCCGATGGTTGCCAGACAAGCCGCGAACAGCCAGACGGGCCGGCGTCGCCAGGCGGGCACGGTCGCCACCAGCGCGGCCAGCCCCTCGATGACGACAGCCGAGCGGCTCAAGGGTGTCAGGATGACCCCGGAGTGGGAGGTCAAAGGGTAAAATCTGGTAAAAAAATCCGACCCCAGCAGAAACAGATCCACCCAAAGCGCCACGGCCAGAATGCCGTTCAACAGTCGCATCGCCTCCCGGGGGCGGGGACGGTGCATGGTTTTTTCCAGCAGGAAAAGCACCACCAGCAGCATGCCGGCCCCGGAGGCGAAGGCCGAGGCGATGAAACGCGGCGCCAGCACCGCCGAATGCCAGACGGGCCGCGCCGGCAGGCCGGCCAGCATGAAGGCGGTGACGGTGTGAATGGCGATCCCCAGCAGGATGGCGGTCAGGAGCACCCAAGGCCGGGCGGGATGCACGGGTTGCCGTGCAAACTGGTAAAACAATCCGAGATTGAGCAACAGGTAAGCCGTGAGGATGAAAACATCCCAGGCCAGGATGGAGGTGGGAAAATTGGGTGTGCCCAGCACCGGCAGGACATGCCAGGCGCGCAGGGGTTGTCCCAGGTCAACGGTCACGAAGAGCAGGCTCATGGTCACGGCGGCGATGGCCATGGCCTCGCCCAGGGGGATCAGGCGTCCCAGGGAGGGCCGGTCCAGCAGCAGCGCCGGGATGACCAGCAGCACCGCCGAGGCGGCCAGGCCCACCAGAAACGTGAAGTTGGCAATGTACAGTCCCCAGGAGACCTGATCCGACATCCCGGTGACCCCCAGACCCCGTTCGTGCTGGAGCGCATAGCCGTGCAAGCCCATGGCGATCAGGGCGATCAGCAGGAGTTGCCACAAAAGATGGAGTCGACTGCCCGCGACAATGCGGATCGGATCAGACATCGGTGAAGTACCAGAACCGGGGTTCGGTGCCAAGCTCTTCCTTGAGGCGGAAGATGGACTTGTGCTCCAGGATGTAGCGCAATTCCCCATCCGGATCCAGCAGGTTGCCGAAGATGCGTGCGCCGGTGGGGCAGGCCTCCTGGCAGGCGGGCAGTTGCCCCAGACGGGTGCGCTGGATGCAGAAGGTGCATTTTTCCATCACTCCGGCGGGGCGGGGACGGTTGCCCAGATAGTGGGTATCGGGATTGATCCCCTCCCCGGCCAGGGAGGGTTTGCGCCAGTTGAAGCGACGCGCCCAGTAGGGGCAGGCGGTGGCGCAGTAACGGCACCCGATGCACCAGTCATAGTCGATGACGACCATGCCGTCGGGTTCCTTCCAGGTGGCCTGGACCGGGCAGGCCTGGACGCAGGGGGGATTGTCGCACTGCTGGCACTGGACCGGGAGATGCCGGGAATCGGGGCCGAGCGTGGTGTAGTAGTGGTCGCTTCGTTCCAGGTCGCGGGTATGGCGCGGCAGGGCCAGAACACGGATATTTTCGGTGGTCTGACCGCGGTTGTTGTTGTTTTCCGCCGAACAGGCCCCCACGCAGTGGCGCAGGCCCTTGCACTTGGAAAGATTGAGGGCCATGGCGAAGGAGACCCCGGGAATGGGGGGGGTGTTCCGGCAGCGGATGGCGACGCCATGGTCGCGCAGCGCGCGGCGCTCGATGCGGGCGAGGGCCTGAGCGATCTCCTCGCGGCTCATGCGCAGGTAGTGGGTTTGCAGCAGGCTTAGCAGGGCGTCGCGGGCGCTCCCTTCCGGATCCGTTGCGGCAGCCAGCAAAGGTGCGGCGGCAACGGTCCCCAGGGTGGCCAGGAGTTTGCGGCGTTGGGGATCCGGGTTCATGGCGCCAGGCTCCGCGGTCGGTTGGGCGGTGGCGCGGGGGAGACGGGGGACCAGGCCGGGTGATGGGCGTCGTGGCAGTTGGCGCAGGGCGAAACACGGCGTTCCCCCCGCCACCCTTGCACCCGCTTGCCATGGACGCCGAAGCGCCAGTCCCGCGTCTGTCCGGCGTGGCAGCGCTCACAGAGCCGCCAGGCGTCAACCATGGCGACGGGCGGACCGAAGCCGATCTGGAGCTGTTCGGGTTGGCTGGGCAGATGACACTCCGGGCACCAGATCGTTGTCTGGCCGTGGTTGACGGTCAGGGTGGCGTGGGGTTTGGTCAGGACGCGGGGCTGGGGATCCGGGGTGCGCCAGGCGTGGCAGTTCGCGCAACCGGATGATTTCCCGGTCTCCTGGATGCGTATGGCGGCAGGCTCCGCGGCCATGGCGGCGGGAACGAGCAGCAGCATCAGGAGGCCCTGGCCCCAATTGGTGAGGGTGTACACGTATTCCGGCTCCATCGCAGACTGCGCGGGTAACGGATATAGTGGATGGAAAATGCCTGTCGGCTCTGTTATTATGGATGGGAGGATGTGGTTTGTCACCCATTTTTACCGGAGGTTAGACGATGTCTGGCGTGACGCGGAAGGGTTTTTTGGTCTTGATGAGCGGCTTGTGGCTGATTGCTGTTGCGGCCTGGGCCTCGGATGTACCGGCGGAGAGCAGCCGACCCCCCCTGAATCATGTGCCGTCCTCCAATTGCGGGGAGTGTCACGCGGAGATTTTTCAGCAGTGGCAGAATTCCATGCACGCCAAGAGCACGGCCTTGACCGATCCCATTCATGGAGCGGTCTATCGGATGGAGGCCGGGGATCCTTCCCAGGAGGGTGTGTTGCACAAGGCGACCAATGCCTTTCCGGTTTGTCTGCAATGTCATGCCCCGATCGCCGCCCGGGACAAGACCACCAAGCTGGATGCCAAGCCCATGTATTCCGAGGGGGTGAACTGTGTGGCCTGTCACACCATGACCTCCTTCAAGGGGGTGCATGGCGAGGGGGGCAAGTTGCAGTTGGGGGCGGCTGCTTACGAGTATTCCGCCAACCATCTGCAGGGTCCGGAGGGGGCGTTCAACGGCAAGCAGCCGGTGCCGGCGCCCGGCGGGGGCAAGGAGCCGAAGGTGAACAGTTTCCCCCATCAGGCCAATGCCGCCTTGTACAAGAGTTCGGACGTCTGTCTGGGGTGTCATCAGGTGATGATGAATCCGCAGAAGGTGCCGGTCTGTCAAATCGGGGATCAGTTGTTGAGCAAGGAGGGGCCGAAGGCCGTGCCGGTGCCCACGTGTCAATCCTGTCACATGCCGGTGGTGAACGGATTTTCCAATCATGAGATCGCCGGTGGGCACAATGCCGAGCGGGTGCGCAAGTCGGTGGTGCTGGCGCTGGTCGCCAAGCCGCAAGGCGGCAAGGTGCATGCCACGGTCACTTTGCGCAACACCCTGCTGCACACCATGCCCAGCAGTGCCCCGTTCCGCAATGTGGTTCTCAAGGTGACGGCGCGCAATGCCAAGGGTGAGGTGGTCTGGAGCAATTTCAAGGAGGCTCCCGACAAGGAGGATCCGCAGGCCTTGATGATCCTCAAGCTGGTCAACAACGAGGGTCAGCCCGTCATGCCTCCCCAGGCCACCAAGGTGGGTGGTGACACCCGTCTGAAGCCCGGTGAAAAGCGGGTGTTGGACTACTCCATTCCAGCCGGGGATGTCAAGACCGTGCGGGCCGAGTTGTTCTACAATCTGATCACCAGGCCCATGATGGAGAAGATGGGTGACAAGTTGCCAGAGGAGTTGAAGACCCCGGCCCTGATCGGGCGGGCCGATGTCAATTTGTGATCCTTTCTGATTATTGAGGGTCCAGGGGGATCATCCCCCTGGTGGGATCCAAGGGCAAAGCCCTTGGTGGGTTCCAAGGGCGAAGCCCTTGGATCTGCGCGCTTTATCAAAAGCTTTTTTTCGCGCGCTTTTGCGCGAAAAAAAGCGCAGCGCGCCTCAAATCACTCGGTTTGTACGAGTGCGCCTTGGCAGGCT
>JADGCJ010000114.1 GCA_015229045.1 Magnetococcales bacterium | reverse complement strand
GTCAAAGGATAGAACATTTCCTTTTTTTGATACTTAAAAGATCAAATATTGAAAGTCAAAATATAAAATCAGGAAGCCCGTTTGATCAGCGACCGTGAGGTCAGCACCCGGAACATGGCCCGGAAAATCCGCAGATTGGCCTCTACCCGGTTTCCCATACGCGGGGTGTCGCTGCGCAGACGACCATGCACATCCACCTGCTGAAACAGGTGTCCCCGGCGAATGCTGTTCAAAGCCAGTTCGGTGCCGATGGAGACCACATGGTCGAAGCCGCCGTTTTCGTGATACAAGCTGATGTGATAGCCTTTCATGCCACACAAGATATCATCCACACCGAAGCGCAGATAGAAATAGAGCCCCATGATCCTTTCGGAAATGCGTCGCTTGCGGGGCCGTCGTCCCAGGACCAGCGGTACGCCCTGGTCGAGCAGTAAATAAGAAAAATTATTCAAGATATCCGGAGTATGCTCTCCGTCCGCATCCATGGTGATCACCGCGCGGCAGCCCAGGCTGGCAGCCTTGGCGAAACCCGCTTCCAGGGCTTTGTCGTATCCCTTCAGACTTTCGGTGTGAACCACCACGGCGCCGGCGGCGGCGGCGCGGTCCGGGGTTCCGTCGATGGAGCCGTCGTTGACCACGATCACGGTGCCGAAATGTTTCGCACGGGTGACGACCCAGTCGATCATCAGGGCTTCGTTGCGGGCCGGAATGACAATGGCTAAATCAGATCTTGCCACGTAAGGTGTACTCCTTGCTGAACATTCCGGGCCAGGGTGCGTCCCACCACTTCCGTCAGGCGATACGGGGGCAGACCATCCGGCGGGCAGGGTCGCAATGCCTCCAGATGCTCTTCGGTCAGGCATTGCCCCGCTATGAGATCGCTCCGGAAGCGCAATGCCCGCCTTTGAATGACGACGGTGTCCTTTTCATTCTCTTCAATGCTTTTATGGCCGCTTCCCAAAGCCATCTCCAACTCCCGGGAGCGTAACACCATCTCCTTCCAGGTGGTTGGATTCATGGCGAAGTGGTGGTCCGGGCCGATGCGGGCATTATCGTCGGTGAAGTGTTTTTCGATGACCCGGGCTCCGAGAGCGATGGCACCGAGTACCGTGGCATGGCCGTGGGTGTGATCGGAGAGACCCAGAATCATGCCCGGCCAGCGAATGGCGAAGCTGCGCAGCACGTTCAAATTGACATGGGCGAAGATGCTGGTGTGGGCCGTGTAATTGGTATTGCACTGCATGAGAACAATCTGGCGATTGTGTTGCAGGATGGTCTCCACCGCTCGCTCGATCTCATCCATGGTGGAGGCGCCGCAGGCCAGCAGCACGGGTTTGCCTTTTTTGGCGATGCGTTCCACGGCTTGCAGCCAGGTGATATCCCCGGAACCGATCTTGATGGCGGGCACCAGGTCGGCAAAGGTATCGATGGCTTCGAAATCGTAGGGGCTGGTCATGAAATCGATGCCGACCTTGGCGCACTCCTCGATCAGGACGTCCGTCCATTCACGACGGCAATGGTACTGGTCGTAGATTTCGAAGACCGATTTCTTCCAGGAGGCCTGGTGGCTTTTCTGGGAACCGAGGGTGTTGAAGCCCACGTCGGAGACGATATCCTTGGCGAGGAAGTGCTGGAATTTGGCTGCATCGGCCCCGGCTTCCTTGGCCAGCCGGATGAGTTGCCGGGCCCGATCGAGGTCGCCGTCATGGTTGGCGGCGATATCGGCGATGAAATAGGTGGGTGCGGTCAGGGAGAGGGTCCGTGAGCCGATGGGGAACTGGGAATCATAGCGCATGAGGTCTCTCCGCGATCAGGGCGTCGACCACTTCGTCGAGGGTGGGCAGGGCGTAACCCAACACCGACTCGGCCAAGGCCACGTTCAATCCGCAACTTTCCGCCCGAGGGGTGGACAGAAGCCGCACGCTTCCGGGGGTATGGTTCACACGGGGTATACCCATGCGGCGGGCCAGGGCCAGAATGAACTCCTGTTTGGAAGAGACCTGTCGGCTCGCCAGATGGATCATCCCGGTTGCCTTCCGCTGCCAGAGATCCAGGATTCCCCGGGCCAGAGCCGAAGCGTGCAAGGTGGAGGTATAATAATCGTGAAACAGATTCAAGGGAATGCCCGCTTCAAGGCTTTGTACGGCCCATTCGATAAAAGTGGGTTTTCCGGCCCAACCGCGCCATCCGGTGACGTTGGTACGGACCACCAGGGCGCCGGGAGCGGTCAGGGCCAGGGCTTCGCCGGCAAATTTGCTGCGGGCGTATTCATTGACCAGGCTGACGCTTGCCTGTTCATCGTGGGGGGTGGCTCCCTGGTCCACGAAATAATGGTCGGTGGAGACTTGAATCAATTGGCGTCCCTGTTCCTGGCAGGTTCTGGCCACGAGCGCCACGGCACGGGCGTTGATGGCGTAGGCCATGCACGGGTCGCGTTCGCAGGCTTCCAGATCGGTACTGGCTGCCGCGTTGATGACCACTTCGGCGGACGAATGGTGCAAAACGGCTTGCAAATCCGCGTCACGGGTCATATCCAATGCAAGATCGGCGCCTTTTCGGGCCGCGCCCGCCATGGACAGACCGCGGGCGCGACCTTCCGCCAGCAGGGCCTGGCCCAGGGTTCCGCTGGCACCGAGAATCAAGAGGGTGGACATGGTTTGTCGTCCCGGATGTGGAGGTGTTTTGATAATCCAGGGAGGATGAAGTACCCCAGGCCCCTGGCAAAATCCCGATAAGTCCTTTGACTTTTAATATGTTATCTTCTAAGTATCAAAAAAAGGAAATGTTCTGTCCTTTGACTTTTTCTTGTAACTATTCAGATATATGGGGGTCGGGGGGATTATCCACCCTGACGGATTCAGGGCAGCGCCCTGGGACTTTTCCTTTCGCCGTTGACCTGATCATGCTGCACCGCGCAGGGGTCTGAATGGTTACTTTTTCTTTATATTTTATATTTATATTCTAAAAAACAACAAGTCAAAGGACAGAACATTTCCTTTTTTTGATACTTAGAAGATTGAGAGGCAACAGAAAAAAGCCGCGGAGGAGATCTCCCCCGCGGCTTGAAACATCCGGACCGGACTGAACCTTACTGAACCGGCTTCAGGGTTACGCGACGGTTTTTGGCGCGACCTTGGGCCGTGCGGTTTTCCGCCACGGGCTGGCTCTCGCCGAATCCGGAGGTGCTCAACCGATTGGCGGCGATGCCTTTGCCGACAAGATAGTTGCGCACGGCTTCGGAACGCTTCTTGGAGAGGACCATGTTGTATGGATCCGTTCCCCGATCGTCGGTATGGCCCTGAATCTCCACCTTGAGGGCGGCATTGCCCTTCAGCACGTTGGCCGCCGCATCCAGTTGTCCATGGGAACGGGCATCCACCTTGGCGCTATCGGTGTCGAAGTGGAGGTCTTCCAGCACCCAGCACCCGGTTTCGTTGACCTTGGCGCCCTTCGGGGTACCCGGGCACTTGTCCTTGGAATCCAGGACGCCGTCACCGTCGCTGTCGCCATCCTTGCGGGGCTGTTCTTTGGGGCAGCCCTTGGCATCCACCGCCACACCGGCGGGGGTACCGGGGCATTGATCACGATCATCGGTCACGCCGTCGCCATCGCTGTCGAGCGGGCAGCCCTTCTTGTCCACGGCCACGCCACGGGGCGTATCGGGGCACTGATCCAAATTATCGGTCACGCCGTCCCCATCGGAATCCTTGGGGCAGCCATTGGCATCGACCGGGGTTTTGGGGGGTGTTCCGGGGCAACGGTCTTTGTCGTCCAGCACGCCGTCGCCATCCTCGTCGCCGATTTCACCGGTGCCGAAATAGAACTGGGTTCCGGTATGGGACAGGGGGCGTTGACCCATCTGGGGATGCCATTGATTCCATCCTTGATAAAGCCAACCTTCCTTTCCGGCCTCCGCAGTGGAGAGGCTTCCTGCCACGAGGAGAGCGATTGCACTGGAAAGGACAAGTTTTTTCATTGTTCTCATCATTATTTCCTCTGGGACCGAGAGTGTTTTTCCTGAAACGCATCATCAGAGATGTGTTTTTATCGCCACAAATATCAACTTCTCATATTGACATATCGGGGAATATTTTTCAATCTTTTTTCGATCAATCCCCCATTTGGAGGATCTGGATATTGCAATATTTTCCAGATTTGCAAGTTGCGTTGACCTGCCGTCTGTGGTATCCTTCGGCATTGAAAAGTGAGGGAACGGTTGGCAAAATTGGGCAGGTAAAGCCTCTGGAAAGGCTTTTTTCAAGGTTCTTCTTGTTTACCACCTCGAATTATTGGAGGAGAATCATGAAAAAGGGACTGATGATTCTGGCGTTGGCCGCTACTTTGGGCAGCACGGCTCTCCTGACGCCCGTTGCGGGGGAGGCTTGGTGGGGATCGCCCTATTATGGTGGCTACCCGTATTACGGGGGTTACTACCCCTACGGCGGTTATCCCTACTATGGCGGCTGGGGACCCTATGGCGGCTATCCCTATTACGGGGGCTATCCCTATTACGGCGGAGGCCCGTGGAACAGCGGTTGGATGCCTTGGAACTGGTGGTAAGCCCGGACCGTTTGACTAACAAAAGGGGGAGATATCCCCCGTGCGCTTTATGAAAGCGGACAAAGAATTTCAGAGGAGATGTTCCAAGTCGCTGCCGTGAATCCGCCGGGGGGAGAATCCCCCCGGCACTTCGTATAGTCTGATAAAGATCCCAGTCTGCTTCCTTGTGGCGTGAAAAACAGCCTCTCCCCTTACGGCTTGCCGGCCCTGCCCACATAATCGGCCACGATGCCCAACACGAAGCCGGTGGTGAAGAGTTCCGCGCCGGTGACTCCGCTCACCTCTTCCACCATGCGGGTGAAATCGCCGGGTTTTTTGTCCATGCGGCTGGCCATGGCCTTGGCCCAGAGGTTGATCTTTTCCGGGCCGTACTTGCGGCGCATCTCTTCCACCCAGACCTGGGGAAACTCGCCGCGGCGGGTGCGGTGGTACTCCTGGGCCGATTTGGTGATCTCCGCCACCTCTTCCGGATTGAAAGCGAAGAGCGGTTCGCTGAAACCATAAACATCCACGTTGTCGATAGCGCCTTCCACCGTGGAGCCGCACCAGTGGGCCTTCTGTTCGAAGCTGATTCGGGTCATCTGGATCTTGCTCCGATCCACCCCGGTCAGATGGCGTCGCAACAGGGTATCCACCTCCAGAACCGCATGATGCACCTGGTGGTCGAAGGGGCCCCGCAACGAGGTGGCGTGATGGGTCGGGGTGTTGGGCGCTTCGGGAGTGGCGGCGGCGTAGTAGAAGTGTTCGATTTCGCCCAAAACACTGCCCCGTTGATCCAGAAACTGCACCCGCACGCCGATGCGGGCCTGATCGTCCGGACCGCCCATGACGTGAATCGGCACAAAATCGTATTCCAGATGGGAGACCTGCCGGATGATATCCCGGCGCACATACAGCGTGTAGCCGCTGTTTCCGTAGGTGAAGTGCAGCCGCTTGTTGCGCAGGGCCACGGCGTTGCTGCCGTTGACCGCGCCCACGGTGCGGTCGGCGGCCTTGGCGCAGGCGTCGTCCAGTCGTCCGTTCAGCCAGCCCTGGCCCAGGACGCCCTCGCGATTGAAATCATCGCGAAACATCACCTCTTCGAGGGGAGCGGACTCTCCCGGCATCGACAGCCCCATCAGCCCGGCCAAACCGGCCATAATGACGTTCCTCAACATCGGATTCACCTGTTCTCCGCCTGACCAAGGAAATCTGTATCCACATTCAGATATACGGGGGTTCGGGGGGGATTATCCCCCCCGACGGGTCCAGGGCAGCGCCCTGGGACTCTTCCTTTCGCTGTTGACCTTCCCAACCCCATGGGGGTCCGGGGGTACCCCTGGGACTTTTCCTTTCGCCGTTGACACGATCATGCAGCACTGTGCAGGGGTCTGAATAGTTACCGAAAACCTTACGAGCGGCTTTCGCGATAATGTCGGTAGTACTGCAGTACCCGGGAGACGTATTGACGTGTCTCCGGATAGGGTGGCACCCGATTGCCGTATTTTTCCACCGCATTTTCCCCGGCATTATAGGCTGCCAGGGAAAGGACCAGGTCGTTGTCGAAACGGGCCATCAATCCGCGCAGATGGCGTGAACCGGTGACGATGTTCACCACCGGATCCATGGCGTCGTTCACGCCGTAGCGTTTCGCGGTATCGGGCATGAGCTGCATGAGCCCCAGGGCGCCCTTGGGGGAGACGGCGTTTGCGTTGAAGGCCGATTCGGCGTGGATGACCGCTTTGACCAGGGCCGAATCCAGGCCGAAATGCTGGGAAGCCAGCCGGATCACCTCGCCGTAGCGTCCCCCGTCCCGTTGCAGGGAGGAGGGCGAAATCTCCGGCAACCGCACCGCCGGGGCTTTGACGGGTTTTTTGTTCACCTGCATCAACAGGCGATAGCGGGAATCCCGGGGCTGGTTGGTGATATGAATCACCCCCTTGGCGTCGACATAGGAGAAGATATCCGCCCAGGCCGTACCCGCCCCGCCACAGATCAGCAGAAACCCCAGCAACAGGAGTCGCTTTGCCGCGTCAACGAATCTGCATTTCATCCCGTCAGCCCCTCTCCGGAACCCTGATTGCCAATCGCTGCTCTCTTTCCATACCATTCCGGTGAAAAAATTGCCATGATTGGGTTGAGAGAACCCTGCAGACTGTTGCAACCGGTTCAACCCGTCGCTGTTTTGGGTTACCGATCGAAAGAAAGATGCCATGACTGTTTCCGTTATCCCCCATCCGGATCGTTCCCGTCCGGGTTGGCGTTCGTTATCCACGCTGTTGCCCTGGGTGGCGCTGCTGTTGGGCCTGGCCCTCACCTTCATCTACTGGCGCCATGAATTGGTGGTCAACTCGGCCTTCACCCAGCTGCGTTTCAGCAAAAGCGCCGAAAAAATCACCTCCGCCGCAGCCAAGCGACTGGATGCCTATCTGTCGGTACTGCGTTCCGCCCGCAGTTTCTGGCTTTCCCAATGGCCTCAACTTTCGGCCTCCGAGTGGGAGAGCTTTTTCCAGGGGGTCGATCTGCCCCAGCATTTTCCCGGAATCTCCTGGCTGGCTGTGGTACAACAGGTCAGCGAATCGGACCGTTCCTCCTTCGACCGCAGTCTGGCCGCCGAAAACGGCAAACCGTTGGCCATTCAGAAAGCGGAGGAGCGTTCCGACTATCTGGTGGTGCGTACCCGATACGCGGTTTCCAAGACCTTCATCGTCCCCGGATTCGATCTGGGTACCGAAAAAAAACGCCGCCAGGCCGCCGAACTGGCCCGGGATTCCGGGCGTTTGCACTGGATCGTCTCCCATCCGGAGAGTCCCGGCACCCTTGCCGATGCCCTGCATCTTCTCTTCTGGCTGCCTGTCTATCAGGACGGAAAGCTCCTCGATTCCGTGGATTCCCGTCGTGCGGCCTTTCGTGGCTGGGTGGTGGCCGGTGCCTCGGTGCCTTCCCTCTTCGCGGACATCCTGCCCCGGGAGGGCAGCGAACTGCGCATCGAAGTCTTCGAGGATCTCTCCCAGGGCGGTTCGGCCCGCCTGCACGATACCCATCCCACCCTTTCGCCGTTGCCGCATGATCCGGACCTGGTCATCGTGGATCGCAACACCTTTTCGGACGGTCGCCTGTTGCTGCGTTTTTCCACCACGCCCTTTTTTCCGAAGTCCTTCATGCAGTTCTTCCAGCAGGAAGGTTTGCAGGTCATCCCCGTAGGCGGAGCGGTGGCCAGCCTGGCCCTGTCGTTGGCCTTGTGGAGTCTGATTTCGGGGCGTGAACGGGCCCGGGTGGAGGCCAAACACCTCTTCGAGGCTCATCAGGAGAGCGAAGAGCGGTTGAAACAGGCCATTACCCTGGCTCCCATTCCCATCATGCTCCACGACAACCGGGGAGGCATCCTTCTGGTCAACCGGCGCTGGTGCGAACTCTCCGGCGTTCACGCCGAACGCATCGCCTCCGTGCAAGATTGGCTGCATTCTTGTCAGCCTCGACTCGGGGTCGAGCGGAGCCTGCCGCTGTTCGGGCTGGCCCAGCCTGATCCGGAGACTCAGGAAGGAGAACTCCACTTTTTCGCAGGAGGCCGAACCCACATCTGGCAGGTGCGTTCCCGTCCCCTCGGCTCCTCTCCGAAGAGTGAGGAGCTGATCATCACCATGGCGATGGATATCACGCGCCGCAAAGAGATGGAAGAGGCTTTGCGGGAGAGCAAACGCCAGTTCGAGTATGTCTTCGAAAACGTCGAAACCGCCATCTGGGACGAAGATTTTTACGCCGTGTACCGGGAAATGCTCCGCTTGAGAGAGGCGGGCATCACCGATCTGCGGGGGTATCTGTCGGAAAACCCCGGCGAAGCCTGGTCTCTGGTGCGTCAGGTCACGGTCAATAATGTCAATCAGGCCACCCTGCGCATGCATCCCCAGCAGAACAAGCATTCGTTGATCAGCTCCTTCTCCACCATCTTTACCGACGAAAATATCGCGGTCTTTATTGACGAACTATGCGCCATTTGGGAGGGAACTGAAACTACTTTCCGTTCGGAAGTCTCCCGCCGGACACGGGACGGTCAGTTGCAAACCATGTTGCTCTCCCTGCCGATACCGCGCACGCCGGAAGAGTTTCGTCACGTTCCGGTGTGTGTTGTGGACATCACGGAGCGCAAGCAGGCCGAGGAGATTCTGCTCAAGGCCAAGCTGGAGGCCGAAGCGGCCAATCGGGCCAAAAGCGATTTTCTGGCCACCATGAGTCATGAAATCCGCACACCCATGAATGCCATCGTCGGCATGGCCGACGTTCTCATGGAGACCGAGCTTTCCGACGAACAGCGCCAGTATGTGGAGGTGTTTCGTCGTGCCGGTAACAGCCTGCTCGCCCTGATCAACGACATTCTCGATCTCTCCAAGGTGGAGGCGGGGCGTTTCGAACTCGACTGCCAGGAGTTCCGCCTGCGCGGTCTGTTGGAGCAGGTGGTGGATGTTCTCAACCTGCGTGCCCGGGAAAAACGCTTGCAACTCTCCATGGAGGTGGCGGATGAGGTGCCGGACTGTCTGATCGGCGACCCCAAGCGATTGCGGCAGATCGTGTTCAATCTGGTCGGCAACGCCATCAAGTTCACCGAGCAGGGGAGGGTGGTCATTCGGGCCATGCCCGATCCCCGGAGCAGCCATTCCGGGGACATCCTCTTCGAAGTCGAGGATACCGGTGTCGGCATCGATCCGTTGCACCTTTCCACTGTTTTCGACGCTTTCATGCAGGGGGATCCGCAAACGGCGCGTCGGTTCGGCGGAACCGGCCTGGGGCTGGCCATTTCCAGGCGGTTGGTGGAGTTGATGTCCGGGCGCATCGATGTGGAAAGTCAGCCGGGGCAGGGCAGTCGTTTCCGGTTTTCGGTGCGGTTGCAGGCGGGCAGCGCCACGTCTCTCCCCTGGCAGGAGGCGGACATCTCTCTTGAAGGGGTGAAGGTTCTGGTGGTTGACGATCAGGCCGACAACCGACTGCTTTTGTCGAATCTCATCGGCAGTTTGGGTGGGGAGGCCGAAATGGTGGGCAGCGATCGGGAGGGAGTTCTCTCTCTGCAGCGTGCCCTGGAGACCGACAGGCCTTTCCAGCTGGCCATGGTGGCCAGTCAGAGTGGGGAAGAGAATGCTTTGGCCACGGTGGCGGCCTTGCGGGAGGAGAGCGGGCAACCCGAATTGCCGGCGGTGGTCATCTCCTCCTATCATCGGCAGGGGGATTTGGCGTTGGCCCGCAAGATGGGGGTGGGCCTGCTGTTGACGCCGGTACGGCGCAACGATTTGCGGGAGGTGATCTCCAGTTCCATCCAGCAACAGGAGGTGGGGGAAAATCCGTTTCCTCTCAAGGAAACGGAAAGCTCTGCCACGGAAAACCCTTCCTGGCGCATTCTGCTGGCGGAGGATTCCCTGGACAATCAGTTGCTTTTCAAGGCGTTTCTCAAGAAAACCTCCCTTTCTTTGGAGGTTGCCGACAACGGACAGGTGGCGTTGGAGAAGATTCAGTCCGGTCAGTTCGATCTGGTGTTGATGGATATTCAGATGCCGGTCATGGATGGCCATGCCGCCACCCGCGCTTTGCGTCTATGGGAGAAGGAGACCAACCGTTCTCCTTTGCCTGTCATTGCTTTGACGGCCCATGCCTTTCCGGAAGATCGTCAGAAGGCGTTGCAGGCCGGGTGTACCGACCATTTGGCCAAGCCGGTGAAAAAGGCGGCTCTGCTGGCCACCATCGAGCAGGCGTTAAAGCGGAGTAAATCTTGATGAAGGGAGGTGAAATAACGCTCCCTCAAATCTTTTGACTTTCAATATGTTATCTTTTAAATATCAAAAAAAGGAAATGTTCTGTCCTTTGACTTTTCGTGACCATTCACTCCTCCTATTTCTCCCCAGCCCCCGAGGGGCCATCTGGTCGGGGGGCTGGACGGAAACGGATGGGGCAAAGGACAGAACATTTCCTTTTTTGGATACGTATACCGTGTCTACTTTGGAATACATAATTTTTCTGTATCTGTTCAAGTATACGGGGGTTTGGGGGGGATTATCCCCCCCCCCAACGGGTCCAGGGCAGCGCCCTGGGACTTTTCCTTTCGCCGTTGACTTCGTCATATCGCGCTGCGCGGGATCC
>JADGCJ010000113.1 GCA_015229045.1 Magnetococcales bacterium | reverse complement strand
CCTCCGGCCAGCAGCCGATCACCGTATTGGATCATGAAATTTTCGCTCATGGTCGTCTCCTTGGTTGCGGTCAGGCTGCAGTTGCGGTGCAGTTCAGGGTGGCGAGGCACTCCTTCAGCACCTCGATGGGATAGCTGTTCACCGATCCCCATCGTTCGTCGGGGACACTGCCGGTGCGAATACCCAGGTCACGACACATCTCGCTGGCCATGACACCCAGTCGTCGGGCCAAAGCCAGGGGTGCAGGAACCTTTTCCCTCCGACAGAACGCCAGGGCGGTCATGTAACCGGTGTCGCCATCCATGTCGTCCTGCCGTCTGGCAATGGCGTCGAGCTGGTCTTGCTGGCGGCGTTGTTCCTCCGCCATGCGTTGCAGGCGTTCTTCCTGCTCGACCAGCAGTTGCACCGACCGCAGGAGTTCGTGGGCCTTCGACCGAGGCGGAGGCAACTGGAAGTACCGGTTGACCAGTTCGCGTTGAACCTGCCACGCCAGATCGTCGGTGAAGGACTTCACCAGCATGAGGTAGCCGGACTGGGTCAGGAGGGTCAGACCGCGTGGGGGGACTTCGACGCCAAATGTCCGCAATTCGGACATTTGAGAGTAATCAACCAATTGGAAGTCTTCTTCGGCAACAAAGCGTTCCTTGTTGTCGTTGAACCGTTTTCTGGCCGTTCCCTCTGGGCGCTGGTGGACCTGGTCGACCATGGCGAAAGTCACCACCCTTTTTCCCCGGTATTCGATGACCGGAACGGTAGTTTCGCCGATGGTGATCAACTGGTTTTCAACAGGTGCGTTCATTTCGTGTACTCCAGGTTTCATGTTGATTAGAACGGAATTTCATCGTTGTTCTTGTTGAAGTAATTCTGAAAAGCGGTGACCACCACCTCGACCATGGTCAACACCTCCTCGCGGGTGTAATCCGCCAGGGGGCGTTGCATGTCGATGCTGGCCACATATTCCCCCAGGGGGATCAAAGCGGCGGCCATGGCCGCCTGTTCCAGATCCGTCGCGTCCGTCATATCCTTAGTCTCCAACAGCAATGTCCCGGTGAGCGCCCGCACCCCTCCCGCCAGTCGGACCAGGACGTGGCCAGGCGAGCGTTTGATGATGTTTCCGAAAATGGTCCGTTCCCTGGGTGACAGTTCTTCCAGCCAGACCCGGTGGCAGCGCAGGCCCGGCGGGAGGGAGACCCAGCCCAGCCGGGGGTCGTGCCAGTTGGTACGCTGCCGAGTCCAGGCCGGGAGAGGCATCACGCCACCTCCTCAAGGGCGTGAGTGGCTCCGAAGATCAGCCCCTGGATCGCCCGCCGGTTGAAGCGGAAGGTCATCAATGCCGAGGCTTGGTAACGGGTCAGGTTGTGGTCGAAGCGGTATTCCGCCGGGAGGTATTGCAACTGCCGCTCGGTGGGGGCTTCGTGAATCCACCGTTTGCTCTTGTGGGCCGAGTCGGCGGTCTCGTGGTCGTTGATCCAGTCATCAGCGGCCGCCAGGCAGACGGTGCGTTCGCCGATGGAGAGGAGCCGGGTCGGAGTGCCATTGGCCCCGCCCACTCCATGCCAACGACCGTTGAGGAAGAAGACCCCGCCCCAGGCGGTGAAGCCGTTGGCCAACAACGCCGCGTCGTCGCCGAAGAGATCGACCCAGAGGAAACTGGAGCGGGCCAGCAGATCGACCTCAGTCATGATGAAGTCGGCCAAGGGTTCCGGTGGGCCACCAGCATCGTCCAACCGCTCCCAGACGTAGCCGCAGAGCGGGCATTCCCGCACTGCCAGGGGTACGGTGGCCTGACACTCCGGGCAATCCTTGGTGGGAGCCTCTCCCAGGAACTCCTTCCCATCCAGGTCAACGTCCTGCTCCAATGAGCCGTGCAGCAGGGTGGAGGTGCCGAAGTCCAGGACGATGCAATCGGTCTTGATCACCCCCGGGTGTTCGTTTGGATCGATGGTACGCAGACCCCGGCCCACCATCTGGATGAGGGTGGACTTGTAGGAACTGGGCCGGAGCAGCACTACGCAGGAGGTGGGAGGGTGGTCCCAGCCCTCGGTGAGGACGGCTACGTTCACCACCACCCTGGCGTCGCCCTTTTCGAACCGCCGCAACGCCGCCCGACGTTCCCCGTCGGGCAGGTCGCCGTGGACCAGGACAGATTCGACTCCGGCGGCATTGAAGGCGTCGGTGACGTTCCGGGCGTGGTCCACGGTGGAGCAGAAGACCACGCTCTTGCGGTTGCCAGCTTTCTCCTGCCAATGTTGGATGACGGCCTCGGTAACCGGGGCCTTGTTCATGATCCGGTCCACCTCGGCCATGTCGAAGTCGTCGGCGGTTTTTCGGACGTTGCGCAAGGCTTCGCCGGTACCGATATCAACAACGAAGGTGCGGGGCGGCACCAGGTGGCCGGAGCGGACAAGCTCCCCCAGCCGCACCTGATCCGCCACGTTGGAAAAGATGGGACGCAGAGCCTTCTTGTCGCCCCGGTTGGGGGTGGCGGTGACGCCGTAGAGGCGACACTCTGGATTGCGCTCCCTGGCGGCGTCGATGATGCGGCGATAGCCTGGGGCCGCTGCATGGTGGGCCTCGTCGATCACCAGCAGATCCAACGGCGGCATGGCCTCCAGGTTGGTCTGCCGCATGAGGGTGGGAACCATGGCGAAGGTAGCCCGACCCCTCCAGGATTTAGAATCCGCATCCACGATGGAGGTGGAGATGCCGGGGTTGACCCGGCAGAACTTGGTCACGTTCTGCCGGGTCAACTCGTCCCGATGGGCCAGGACGCAGGCTTTGCATTCTCTGTCGGCCAGCATCCGGCCCACCACGGCGGAAAGGGCGTAGGTCTTTCCAAATCCGGTGCTGGCCACCGCCAAGGTGTTGCCGTGTTCGCGGAGGGCCGCCACCGACCGCTCCACGAACACCTGTTGCCGAGGCCTGAGGATTGTCATGAGCTTTTCCCTGCAACTGGCTCATCCAACGCCTTTTGAAGCGTCCAGCCTCTACGAATCCGTGAATAGACAGTTTGTGGAGTCAGTCCAAACTTTCTGGCCGTTTGCGCCAGTGAATCCCGAACAATTCGACGATTTTTGCTGTTCTCCTTGTGTGTTACAAAACGGCAATTGTCTGGTGTGTAGTTGCCGTCTGGATCAATACGGTCGATCTCAAGATCGTCGCGATATCCGTTTGCCATAGCCCAGCGATAGAATGCTAAATGGTCATTTTTCCATTCTTCGCACACTTCGATTCCACGACCACCATAGAGCCTATATGAACTGCATCCTGGGGAATAACACCTCCTCTTCATATCGTAGTATTTGGTCATCAGAGGGCTGTCAGTAAGTCCGTGTTTGTAGACGAATGGACTCCCGCATCCACAGCTTCTCGTATTGCCGCTATTGAGATGTCCCGTGTCGGTGATGGTTGATCCACCGCATTCGCATTGGCATAGCCATTTCCTTCTTGGTTTGGCAGGAACAAGCAGAGTCACGATTAGTTTTCCGAATCGGTGACCGATAAGGTTGGCTCCTTTTGCCATTGTTGCCTCCTTCACTGCGCCCAGGCCGGGCGGGCGATGTTGCCACCGTTCTGTCCCTGGGCAGGCGAGGCCTGCTGCTGGGACGGACACCAGCCGTTGGCAGCGGGGAACGGAGCTGAAGGCTGGAAGGAAGCGGAAGGTTGGAAGCTGGCGGCGGGTGCCACCGGCGTGGCGGCAGGCTGGAACCCCTGGTATTCCTTCATGTCCGGGGTGACGGCAAACTTGATGACATTCTTGGGCTGATCGTTCTGATCCTTCTCCACGTCGATCTTGGCCAGGAACTCAATGCCGTCCAGGTCGGCGAAGCCACGGATGCGGCGGGCCTCCAGGGCGCGGGGAGAGGTGTCCTTGTCCGACAGGCCCCGGGCGGAATTGAGAATGGCGCGGATGAAGGCCCGGCCCATGTTGCCCCACTCCGGACCCTTGGGGCTGTATAGCCCGATCAGGCTCCAGACCTTGCGCATGGCGTATTCCCCGGCGGTGATGACGAATTCGCAGTTCAGATAGACCGCGTCACTCTCCTTGGCGCGGGTGGCGTAGCCACCGGTCCAGCCCCGGCTGGGATCGTCGATGCCGCCGGGCTTGATGGTCATGCGCACGGGGACCACAAGGCCTTTCGGAAGCAGATCGAAGCTGTTTTGGGCGTCGGCGTCATTGAAATCCTGCCAAGCAGCGTTCATGTTCATGGTGTCATCTCCTGGTTTCATCAATTTGAAGTGGGGGCAGAGGTCTCGGCAGGGGCCGGTTGACCGTATTCGAGGCGTTCGTGAATGGGGCGCACTGGGCCGATGATCTTGGCCATGAGGCGGCCCAGGTGGGGTTCCTCCACCATGGCCAGACGACCGGAACGGTCCTTGGCGGGGAAGCCCCAGGGGTTCATGGTGTGGCAGACGAAAGCGCGGTACAGTTGACCGCTTTCGGTCGGTAATTCCGCCATAGTGATGACCTGATCGACGATGCCGGGCAGCTCCAGTCCAGTCTTGGAACCTTCGATCTGCGGTGCGAAGAACCGCTTGTTGAAGTCATCGAACTTCTCGTCGAGGATGCCGACGAAGAGGATGTTCTTGCCCCGAGTGTGCTGGAGGTGGGTGAGCCAGCCGATCATCTCCTGGCCGTGCAGCCCGTAGGCTCCGCGCAGGTCGGGCTTGCCGGTCTTCTCCGAGAAGGCCTGGGGTTGCCCCTTGCACCAGTGGAAGCAGAGCCGCCCGGCAACTGTGAGCGAATCCACAAATACAGTCTGGTATTTGTTCAGCACCCCAGGTTCGCCATATTGCTTGCAGACGGCATCGTAGTGGGCCTGAGAGAAATACTGGTCGTTGCGCAGTGCGGGATTGGGACCGCCGATGAAGACGGCGAAATCACGGCACTCGTCCCACGTCCGGGGGCGGATGGTGTCGCCGGGCCACCCTTCGACCGCCAGATCCCCGGCTTCCAAATCGAAAAACAAGACGGTTTCCGGGTCCAGGGTCCAGAGCAGGCTGGTCTTGCCAATGCCCGACTTGCCGAAGATGCACCCCTTGATGCCGCGCCGTTCGGCCATGCGCTGGTCGGCGGTGATGATCGGAAGTTTGTTACTCATCACGCCGCCTCCTTCAGTTCGTTTTCGTTGGCAGCCCAGCCGGTGACCACGAACCTGCCGAATGGCCCCTTGCAGGCCGGGCGGAAATCGCCGAGACCAATCCGGGAACCGGCGGCATCCACGATCTCGCGAAACAACTTGGAGGTGATGAGTCCGTCATCGAGGAGTACCGTGAACTGCAGTCGCCAATCCTGAAAACAGGGGCGATGGGAGAGGATGCGTCCGCCGGTAGAGGGAATGCGCACGGCCCTGGTGTCCACCATCCACGGTTCCCTGTGCTCCAGGGGCAACTCGATCTCCTCGATGGCGACGCATGCCGGGATCAGAGACGATTTCTGGGTGGTGATGAGGGATTTGCCTGCCTTGAAGAACCTCCCGGCATCAATGATGGATCGGAACAGGTTGGGGGCCGGAACCATGGGTTTGCCGTCGTGACCAATGTAGAGTCTGCTTTCTGCAACCTCGCGGGGCGTGCCTTTGTTGCCCACGATACCGGTGCGCGTTCCTTCCGTGGCGGCCATCTGGGCCGCATCGGTGAAGCGGTTGCAGAGCAGCGGTGTCATGCCTTCGATGCCAATTTCAAGTCGTTTCATGGGTGTTCTCCCTGGTTGTTGAAGTCCGAAAATTAATCAATTTTATGAAATCCGTGCCTTGCCGCGCCGTGCCTTGCCGCGCTACGCCTTGCCAGACCGTGCCCGGCCGCGCAGGGCCTCGCCAAGCAACGTCATTGTCATTCAGTCACCACTATCTTGAACGCCTGCCGCCCAGTCTGAGTCGTCCTGGCTTCTTCAAAAACCGCCTTGATGTGGTTCGGCCAAGAGGAATACTTTCTTTCATCGACTCCATGAGTCAGTTTGACGTACTCGCCAGGGTCTTCACCGCTTTCCGTTATGCGGGAGACGATGGCTGCCAGCTTCTGTTGATCCCACTTCACCTCCTTTTTCAGATCCGCGACGATCTCCAGCCCATCCTTGCGGAACCGAACCACCCCGAACTCCTTCCCATTCTCCCGGCGGATGGCGGCGGCTTGGTCACCGAAGCGGCGAGCGAAGACCCCGTCCAGCAGCTCATTGACCAGCCTGGCCCGGCCCATGGCCGCAGCGGCCTCCTGTTGCAACCGGGCCAATTCCCGCACCGGCAGGGCGGCGACCTCGCCCAGGGGCATCTGTCGCAGTTGATCGAGGGTGATGATTTGGTTCATGGTGTGGTTCTCCCGTGTTCGACCGTTCCCTGATACCGCCCCGCATGTTTTGAGAAAGAAGCCGGGGGTGGCACCGCCCAGGGAGTTGCGGTGGGGGTATTTCCCGATGGGTGTTGCATTTCCCCCAAGCCCCGGCTGGTTTCATTTCACGCTGGAGCCGTTCTCCAAGACTCCATACCCCTTACATACCGGCGGGATCCGGAATCTGTCGGACTTTTTTTGCGAGGCTGCATCTGGTTGAATCTGCCTCTGATTTTCGCAATGGCAGCGTAGAGAGCATGACGCGGGATGCCCGCCGAGGCGGCGAGTTCGGAAACGGTCTGTCCCATCAGCCGTTCAGCGATGGCTCGCAGGGAAGTGGGGAGTCGGTCCAACATGCGGGAAATATCCGCTCGCAGGTCGATGCCGTCGTGCCAGGGAATGGCGTGGTCATGCCAGGGTGATTGGCTGGCGGCGATGGTGTCGATCAACTCGACGGGAGTACCGTCCCCGTCCTGGATCACCTCGTTGAGGGAGAGCGGAGCGCTTTCTTCAGCCCCCTCCCGCCCGGTTCCTTCGAGCAGGGTGGCTGCATGGTTTTCGACCACTCTGGCGATGAACGTGGTGAGACCTGCCCTTGTGGGGTCAAAACGAGAAAGCCGTCGGTGCAGGTCGAGCATCAGTTCCTGCTCGATGTCCTCCAGGTCCGAGGGCAGAAATCCGAAACTCCTGGAGAGCCGCCGGGCATGATGACGAACGGTACGGATGGCGTAAGGGTGGATGCCGTGGTAGTGATTGCGTGATTCCATGGTGGTCGCCTTTATCCCTGGGTGACGGGCAGAGGCCCGATTGCCCTGGATTGGCGACATGTCATCGGTGAGGGGCGGAAAGGCGTGGCTTGAAAGGTGGCGCGATCTGAAAGGATTGGAAAATCAGTTTGTTGTCATCAACTCGACCATCGAAAAAAATTGCGAAAGATTCTCAAGCCAGGATGACATGTCATCCTGACCCTGGTGACGGACTGTCCGATGGCGGGAGCGAACGCAAAAAAGCCGGAACAATGCCCGGCGATCAGGGGGGAACAGGCGCAAAAGTAGGATCAGCGGGATGGACGGCGCATGCCGGGTGTGGCCTGGGCGGGTTTGTCGCTTTCCTGAAGGACCTCGAAGGCGGTGCTATAGACCTTTTCGTCTCTTTTCCAGGTGACAGACCGGCCAGAAATGCCAAAAAACCGTTCCAAGTCTTCATTCAACCGTTTGACTTGCTGCGGCACTTGCTTGGTGGCCTCCGAGGAACGCCAGGAGATCTTGCCTTGATTCAGAGCGAAAGCGTGGAGAAGGGTCCACTGCACGGAAGGTTCCCGGTTCAATTTGTTTTCCATCCCCATGGTGGAGAAGTTGACCGTTGCGGATACCCCCTTGCAGGTGAGGGTAGCCCGGTGGCCATCAAGGAAACAGATGCGCAGATCTCCCCAACGGGCATCGGGAGGGGTGGGAAAACGCACCGTCGGTTCTCCGGGGGCCGGTTCCGGCAGGACCACGGCGCGGAAGGCGATCATCACCTCCCTGGCAACGGGGGATGACGTCATCTGGCCCTGGTCATCGGCGATCAGCAGGTCGGACAGGGGATGGAAGCTGGCCTGCCGCTCCTGGAGCAGTTCCAACGCACGGGGGGAAATGGACCGAGGGGTGGGCGCAAGCAGAATGAATGGCACGGAGGTGATGCGGCACAGGCGAATCACAGCCTCCATCCGCTGGCGGTCGTCGAAGGCAAGGATCAGATAAACGGGGAACCGCTTTCCGGCAATGGGGTGGAAATCACCGACCCGGAAGGTCTCCCACACGCCGTCCACCGCCGCGAATTCCGGTTTGATGCCCAGGGCACTGGCCGCTCGAATCGCCAGCCCCTGCCGATGCAATTCGTAAACGACGATGTCACCCGGCTGCAATGACACATCATCGCAGTTGGGGCCATCCTCGTCGCTGCAAACCGCGATGAGTCCATCCCGCCCCTGATCGATGACCTGCCGGGGACAGCCTATTCCGCCTGGGCTGGGGCAGGGATAACTTGCCGCACGGCGGTCGGTGGGGCGCAAGAGCAGCATCCCGATTTCGTGGCCCTCACCCAGGAACTGCCGCCACTCCACGGGAATCGCCGAAAGCCCCGGCACAGTTTCCAGCGCCGACCACAACCGGTTCAAAATCCGCATCGTCTTCCTCGTTCGCCATTGCTGCCGTCCAGATGAAACCCCGCCGCTTCATCCATTCCTCCAGGAGCAGACTGTCGTCGTCCCGGGTGTACATGGCCCGATTGGCGGGCCGTATGGTCACCGTGCGCGGGGACTTGGACGCAGTGAACTTCACCTGGAACTTGGCCTGGAACAGTCGGGCTGTCCCGGGCAGGGCATATCCCCTTTTCTGGAAGGCGGCGGACAGATCCTTGGCCCTCCTGATCTCCACCTCGCCATGCTCCCCGCCCCAGTGGATGCCGACCTCCAGCAGTTTGATCCAATCCATCCCTTCGATGTCGCTGCAGACCAGAGCGGCTGCCATGTCCGACCGCAACGGCTCCAGGGTGTACTTCTCCTCGCCGGGAAAGTGGGCCTCGTTGCCGAACAGGTGTTTGCCGATCATGGCGAGATACATCTCCCGTTCGGCCTTGGACCCGGCCTTGATGCAGAGTTCGTCCCGGTCGCGGTCGTAGACCAGGACATCGTGGGATTCGGGCCGGAAATAGACGGCGGCGGACTGGCCGTCCCCCTGCACGGAACCTTCCCGGCGGAAGGGCATACCGTGCCGCACTACCAGATTCACCCGCCGTCCGTGATCGAAGAGAAACACCCGGCATCCTCTGCCGCGTTTCTTCTCGTCGAACCAGCCATCCATGTCGGCCTCCAACCCTCGCAAGACAGCGTCGGCGGGCAGGGAGAAGTGTCCCTTCCACTCCGCATGGCCATGAAAATAGAGAAACGAGCGGGCGCGGGTGATGAAGACCTTGGCGTGCTGCCGCTCGATCAACTCCCGGTCCTTGAGGAAGACCTGAATGGCGACATCCGCCGGACTGGAATCCGGGGCGAACTCGATGTCGATCCCCTTTTCACGGGACGCTTCCAACAGGCGGTCCATGCCGTCCTGGTTCGCCATCTCATGGATGATGTAGAGGGACTCCAGCAGATCCCGGGGGGTATCCTCGCCCAGGCTCATCAGGATGGAGGCCAACCGTTCGCAATCCACGCCGCCGCCGTTCGTGGAGAACATCATCCCACAGCTCTCCAGAAATCCCCGGTGGGGAGCCAGGAACATGACCAAGCGTCCCGGCTCGATGGCCTTCAGGGTGTCCGGCTGGGCGAAGCGACGGGGGTTGAACGTGGCCATGCGGATCTCCTCATTCGATGGATGGTATCTTGCCGCGCACCGCCAGCACCTTGCCCAGGATGCGCAAATCGTCTTCCGGATCCAGCCGGATGGGTTGATAGGCTGGGTTGGCGGGCCGAAGCTCAATAAGATTCTCGGAAACGTAAAGCCTCTTCACCGTGGCGTCTTCTCCCAGCAGGGCCACGACGATATCCCCGTTCTCCGCGACAGGCTGGCGGCGCACGATCACCAAGTCCCCGTTGCCGATGCGGGCGTCGATCATGCTGTCGCCCTTCACCTGAAAGGCGAAGCAACTTCCCCGCGCCACCCTGGCCTCCACCAGAACCTCGCCGATCTGGTTCTCCACCGCCAGGATGGGTCTTCCGGCAGCCACCGTGCCGACGATAGGCACGGGGACCAACTCAAGCACCGGCGGCGGAGGCTCCACAATCTCCAGGGAGCGCGCCTTGCGGGGAATGCGGCGCACCAACCCCTTTTCGATCAGGGCGGCAATCTGCTCGTGAACGCTGGGAGCGCGAATGCCAAGGATCGTCCCCAACTCCTGCACGGTAGGGGACATGCCGTGTTCATCGATGAAGGCGCGGATGGTGTTCATCATCCGTTCCTGGGCGGGAGTCGCTCCTTCCGCAGCCCGTGGACCGCCACGTCGTCGTTTCTGCTGGGGTTCCGTCATGGCCCTTCCCAATTCTATGGGGTGATCCGTCCGTGATCATGTTGCGCCTAAATAATATTAGGCTGTGATTAGAAAATCAATCCACTCTTTCCAGCCTGCAAAAATATTCCGACAGATTGCGTTGGACGCCGGTATGTAATGGGTATGGAATCCAACCCCATCCGCTTCAAGGTTTGTCCCCATGCCGCATGCCCATGACCCCGCTTCCATGACTCCCGAGGAACGCCTGAACGAGGTAGCCGCCATCCTTGCTGGCGGCATCAAACGCCTCGTTAAAAAGAAGAAAACGGAGAAAATTCCGCTGGATAAGTCGCCAGACCAATGCCCTTATGTCCACAAAACCAACCGTAACGGAGAACGGACATGAGTATCGAAGTGTTGAAACGGGTGGCGGC
>JADGCJ010000112.1 GCA_015229045.1 Magnetococcales bacterium | reverse complement strand
AAGAGGCGCAAAGCGAAGCGGTACGGCTGCTGACGCCGCCCCAAAAGCCGAAGCCGCCTGTTGCGCCACCCATCGCCATCCCTCCTGACCCCCCCATGGTCATCCCGCCCGTTCTCCGTGGCCGCAAGACGTTTGTGTCCGTCTCCCGGCAGGGGGTGGCCCGCGCGGAGGCCAAACGGATTTTGCAGGAGATCGAAGGGCTACTGGACAAGCATCCTCAGGCCAAAATGACCATCGAGGTCCGCATTGAGGGGGAAGAGGAGTAACGATTGATTCCCTTGGAACTCACCGAATCCCAGATCGTCGCCCAGGTCGAAGCCATCCTGAAAAAGGATCCCTCTGCCCGCGCCATCGGCATCCGCTCCATGGGGCCGTGGCGTGGTGGAGAGACCATCGTGGCGGGCGATCGACAGGTGCGCGTCCGTCACTGCGCGACCCCTTTGGCTTTCCGTGAACGGTTGGTGGCGGTCAAAGAGTCCGATGAGGTTTCGGTTCTCCTGACCCCGTTGGACACCAACAGCCTGGGACAGGATGTGCTGGCGCGCATCTGGCGTCAGCAACTCATCGCCATCCAAAGCTGGCGCATCGTGCGCGATCTGTTCGGCGTGGAAGCAATCGATGGCCGGTTGAAAAATCAAACCTGGATGGCCGATGCCCTGCTGGGCGCCCTGTCCACCACCGGCTTTCCTCCCGTACCCGGTCGGGCGCTCACCGCCGAGTTTGTCTGGCAGTTGCTGTTGAAACTTTACCTGGGCTTCGAGCAATCTCAGGTGGATGCCATCGAACTGGCACGGTGGGCCAAAAGCCCGGAGCGCGTCGAGACCTATCTGCGTGCGCCGCTTGAGTTTCGGGCCAGCCTTCCCGAATGGATCGCCCTGTCTGCCGGAGATGTGGGACGGGTCATGCTGCATGCCTTGGAACAGGGGCATGGCCGGGATCTCCTGCCTCTTGGGTTGGCGTGCCAGGTGGTGTTCGATCCGACTTTGGCAGGCGAGACCACCCTGGCCATGGCGGCCACACGACTGGAAGAGCGTTTTCTGGATGGCAAGCCGCTTTCGATCGAAGCAGGCCGTGGGTGGGGAGCCGCCGTGGCATCGGTGGTGGAGGCAGACATCGCCAAACGCCAATGGCAGGCCATCCAGTCGCTCCAACGCCGGGCGGAGGAGATCCTGGTTGAACTCAAGGCGGATGCGTTCGTCGATGCCAGCCCGCTGCTACCCAAGGGCTTTGAGCGTCGCCTGGAGCGTGTCGCCCAAGGCATCGTCAAGGCGATCTCCGCCACGCCGGGCAAAAAAACGCTGGAAACCTTGGAATCTTCCGTTCAGATCGCCTTGCAGCACCGCATGGCGGACCTGAAACCCCAGCGGGCCGAAGCGCTTCGAATGGCAACCCGACTGGTCCGCTGGTTGGGAGAACCCACATCCCTGACTCCTGCCGCTTCATTCCATGAGGCGGTTGCCCACTATTTCAACGATGGCGGCTTTGTGGACTGGGCGCGGGCATGGACCTGGGATGGTGACAGCAACCCGGCCCTGGCGGATGCCTATGGCCAGCTCTCCAAACGGGTGGACAGCCTGCGGGAGTTGGAGAACCAACAATTCGGCGGATGGATTCAGGCCTGGGCCCGGCATGCGGAGCCGTCCGCTTCAACGCTGTGGATCGAAGATCTTCTGGACCGGGTTGTCGCGCCTCTGGCCA
The DNA here is from genome assembly GCA_015229045.1 of Magnetococcales bacterium. Next base: position 9,032 of record JADGCJ010000112.1, on the reverse strand, counting down.
AAGAGCGACCCTCCCTGCTGCTGGTGCTCGACGGCATGAGCGTGGCGGTGTTTCGGGAGTTGCTCCAGGATCTCCACATGCAAGGCTGGGTTGAACTGGGGTTTGGTGCGGAGAGCATGCGCAGACCGGTGGTTGCCGCATTGCCCACCCGCACGGAAATCTCCCGCGCCAGCCTGCTGTGCGGACAATTGACCTCTGGCAACAGCGCCAGGGAAAAAGAGTCGTTCCGCAAGCATGAAGGGCTGCGCGCCACGGGGCGAGCCCATTTTCCGCCCAATCTCTACCACAAGGCGGAACTGACCATCTCCGGTGGGCGGGGGCTTGCGCCGGAGGTGCGGGCCGACATCGCCGGGACGGAGCGTCGGGTGATCGGCATCGTCATCAATACCGTGGATGACAATTTGGCCAAAGGCGGGCAGTTCAAGGAGACATGGACCACGGAAACCATCGTCCCTCTGGGACAGATCCTGGACGCAGCCCGTGAATCCAACCGCATCCTGATCCTGACCAGTGACCATGGCCATGTACTGGAGCGGGATATGGAGTACCGCCCTCATGGAGACAGCCAGGAGCGCAGCCGGTCTGTCCATGGGCCCGTCGCGCCGGACGAGGTGACGCTGCAAGGCCCACGCGTCTGGCCTCCGGGTGAGAAAATCGTCGTCCCGTGGAGCGAAAAGGTGCGTTATGGCATCAAGAAGTACGGCTACCATGGCGGCGTCGCTCCGCAAGAGGTGGTCGTACCGCTGGCCGTGCTCCACTCCGGATCCCAGGATGCGCCATCGGGCTGGTCGGAGACGACTGGCGCTTGGCCGATTTGGTGGGAGCATGCGGAACCCGAACCCCACAAAGAGCCTGTCAAGGTGACGGCAAAGCCTTCCGGAAAAAGAAGAGGCACGGCAACCGGACAGGAAGGCCCTGGGCTTTTTGCGGGCATGGAGGAGGAGCTGGAGCCACTCCAGAAGCGCAGCGCAACGCCAGCCGCGCATGCAGGGTGGATCGATCGCTTGCTCTCCTGCCCGGTCTACCAGGAGCAAAAGCAGATGGGCGCACGCACAGCTCTGGAGGATGATCGGGTCCGACGCTTCCTGGAAACGTTGGACGCTCGCGGAGGCAAGATGACCCGTTCTGCCTTGGCCAAGACGTTGGACATCCCCCGCATGCGCTTTCCCGGAATCCTGGCGGCTCTTCGACGCTTGTTGAACGTGGATGGCTATTCCATTCTTGAGGTTGACGAAAACAGCGATATGGTGGAACTGAACAAACGGCTTCTCTTCACCCAGTTCGAAATCAAGGACAACCCCGCATGATCAGCCCCCAACGCCGCCATGAAATCATCGCGGCACTGCGCCGGGGGGCCGTTCCCCAGCGCAGCCTGGATGCGTTTGCCGTTGGGTTGGAGCGCTTCGAACCGGCGCTTGATGAGGAACTCGCTGGCGTGGAACGGGGCCAAGGGATCTTCAAGGCGGTCCGTGGCGAATACGGCAGCGGCAAGACCTTCTTTGCCCGTTGGTTGCAGGAAAAGGCCAAGAAACGAGGATTTGCCACCTCCGAGGTGCAAATTTCCGAAACGGAAACCCCACTCCACCGACTGGAAACCATCTACCGTCGGCTGGTGGAACGGCTTTCCACGGCGGATACACCCCAGGGTGCCATGCGGCAAATCCTGGATGGGTGGTTCTATGCGCTGGAAGAGGACATTCTGGCCTCCGGCGACATCAGGGAGGACGACGAAGCGGCCCTGCTGGCCAACACCAATGAGATGATGGAAAAACGGCTCGCGGAAATCACCCGCAGCGCACCCGCTCTCGCGGCGGCACTGCGCGCCTACCGCAACGCCATCACGGAAGCGGACGCCGCGACTGCCGAAGGGTTGATCGCCTGGATTTCCGGTCAGCCCAATGTGGCCGCCGGCATCAAACGCAAGGCGGGCATCAAAGGGGACATGGATCACTTCGGAGCCCTGAGCTTTCTGCAAGGATTGTTGGTGATCCTTCGCGATTCCGGGCATCCAGGACTGCTCCTGGTTCTGGATGAAGTGGAAACCCTGCAACGGGTGCGCACGGATGTCCGGGACAAAGGTCTGAATGCGCTGCGCCAGTTCATCGATGAAGTGGACTCGGGGCGTTTCCCCGGCCTCTACCTGCTGATCACCGGGACGCCCGCCTTTTTTGAAGGGCCTCAGGGGATACAACGTCTGGCCCCGTTGGCGCAACGCATCAACGTGGATTTTGCCACGGAAGCCCGATTCGACAACCCGCGCGCTGTCCAAATCCGGCTGCCAGGATTCGATCGGATCAAGCTGGGTCAGGTTGGTCGCAACATTCGGGATCTGTTTGCCCAGGGAGCCGAGTCAAAGGAGCGCATCTTCGCCCTGGCGGATGACGGCTATGTGGACAGTCTGGCCAACGCGGTCACCGGCAGCCTGGGCGGCAAAGTGGGCATCGCGCCACGCATCTTCCTGCGCAAATTGGTGGGTGACGTGCTGGATCGCATCGATCAGTTCCCTGACTTCAACCCCCGCGAACATTACGCCCTGACACTCCAGGAGAGCGATCTGACCGAAGCCGAACGCAACGTCATGGCCGCCGCATCGGTCAACGACATCGAGTTGCTCCTGTGAGCCCCTTTGAACGCCTGCACCCCGCCATCCAGCACCACATCGTCAACTCGCTGGGTTGGCCCGCCCTGAGACCGTTGCAGGAAGCCTCCATCGCGCCCATCCTCGCGCAGAAAAACGCCATCCTGCTCGCCCCCACCGCAGGCGGAAAAACCGAAGCCGCGATTTTTCCCCTCTTCTCGCGCATGCTGCACGAAAACTGGCCAGGACTCTCCGTTCTCTACCTCTGTCCCATCAAGGCACTGCTGAACAACCTGGAACACCGTCTGGAGAGCTTCGCCACGCTCCTCGGCCGACGGGTGGCCCTTTGGCATGGCGATATCCAGGACAGCACACGACAAAAAATCGGCCTGAACCCACCCCATCTGCTGCTGGCCACCCCCGAATCCATCGAGGTGATCCTGGTCTCCCGACGCACGGATCACCGGGCCCTCTTTCACAACGTCCGCGCCGTCATCATCGACGAAATGCACGCCTTCGCAGGAGATGACCGGGGATGGCATCTCCTGTCGGTGCTGGAACGACTGACCCATCTGACAGGTCGGGATATCCAGCGCATTGGACTCTCGGCAACCGTGGGCAATCCGGAAACGTTGCTCACCTGGGTGTCCGGTTCATCCCGGGCTGGGGGTGTGGTGATCCATCCTCCGACGCCCCAGAACGTGCGGCCGGATGTGCAGGTCGATTACGTGGGCACGCTCGGCAATGCCGCCATCGTCATCTCCCGACTGCACCAAGGCGAAAAACGGCTGGTCTTTTGCGACAGTCGCAGCCAGGTGGAACAACTCTCCATGGCGCTTCGGTCCCATGGCGTCGAAACCTATGTCTCCCACAGCTCCCTCAGCCTGGATGAACGCAAACGGGCCGAGTCGGCCTTCGCGCAGGGACAGGGATGCGTGATCGTCGCCACCAGCACCCTGGAACTGGGCATCGATGTGGGCGATCTGGATCGGGTGATCCAGATCGACGCGCCCTTTACGGTCTCCTCCTTCCTGCAACGGATCGGCAGAACCGGACGCAGACCGGGCAGCAGCCGGAACTGCCTGTTCCTCACCACATCCGCACAAAGCTTTCTCAGGGCCATGGGGTTGCTGCGGCTGTGGGTGGATGGCTTCGTGGAGCCCGTGGTCCCGCCACCCGCCCCGTTCCACATCCTTGCCCAGCAGATCATGGCCCTGGCGCTGCAAGAGTCCGGCATCGGCATCCAGGCGTGGAGAAACCATGTGGGCGGCATGCCGGGATTCGCCCAAATGGATCCGGAGCAGCAGAACACCATCGTCCGGCATATGCTGGACAAAGGAATTCTGTTCGCAGACAACGGACTGATGATGATGGGCGATGCAGGGGAAGCGACGTTCGGGCGGCGCCATTTCATGGAACTGATGTCCGTTTTTCTCAGTCCGCCCATGTTCACGATCCTGCATGGCCGCAAGGAGATCGGTCAGGTCCACCAGCGTTCGTTTCAAACGCCTGACCGAGGCCTGATCGTTCTGGCCCTGGCCGGTCAAAGCTGGCGCATCACCCACATCGACTGGAACCGGCACCAGGCCTTTGTCGAACCCACGCAGGAAAAAGGCACCTCGCGCTGGATGGGGGGTGGACAACCCATGCATTTCGAACTGTGCCAGGCCGTTGCAAAAGTGCTGATGGGCAAAACCGACGGCATCGGTCTGTCTGAACGCGGCAAAACCCTTCTTTCCGAGCTTCGGACCGAGTTCGAATGGCTGGAACCGAACCAGAGCTGCATGGTTTCCAGAAACAGGCAGGAACTGCAATGGTGGAATTTCGCCGGCGGCATGGTGAATGCGCAGATGGCCGCCTGCCTGGAAGAACGCGGCTGTGCCGCCAAGGCGGACAATTTGTTCATAACCCTGAGAAATACCCAAGACCCCGAGGGCGTTCTGAAAACCATCCGCGAGTTGCTCTCCGATCCAGAAGCGACCCCCTGTGCGATCCGGTATGACGACGACCTGGAACAGATCAAATTTTCATCGTGTCTGCCCCAACAAGCAGTCGAAATCATGATGTCCAAACGCTTGGACGCCTCCGGAATCGTGCGCAGGCTGTCCGATCAAACCATCAAGCTGATTGCGATGTAACCCTCCCCCCGACACCATCAACCCGCACCTACCCCACCCCATCAGCGCACCTAAGACCCGCATTGCACAGGCTATCGACAGCCCCCCCCTGCCCCTACGCCACCCAAGATGAGAAAAAATCTGGTGGTGACTTATGGGTGACTCAAACCAAAACGGCCTGGACAGAAAACCGTCCAAGCCGTTGATTTTATTGGTAGCGAGGGGCGGACTTGAACCGCCGACACACGGATTATGAATCAGACGTTCTACATATCATAGCGTTTCAGCACACCTTGTTTAGTATCATAAAAACAATGCATTAACTATTTTAAATTTCCGTTCGTTTCCTCTTGCTTCGTTCCAACTGATTGCTATATGATTGCTGAAAATCAACCAGCAATCAAGGATGGACTCCCCATGCAAGGCAAGATCTCGAAACGAACCGTTGATGCGATCAACCCAGGGGTGGCAGATCAATTCCTCTGGGATACCGATCTGAAAGGTTTCGGGGTGAAGGTGACTCCAGCAGGGAAAAAGAGCTACATCCTTCAATACAGGCTTGGCGGACCAACGCGACGGTACACCATAGGCGTTCATGGGGTTCTGACCCCTGATCAAGCCAGACAGGAGGCCATCCGCTTGCTGGGACTGGTTGCCAACGGTAAAGATCCATCAGCAATCAAAGCAGAAGTCAAAACAATCCCAACGGTTGCGGAGGTTGTCGAACGATTCTTTGCAGAGCATGTGACAGCCAAGAACAAGCCCAGCACATTGAAAGAGTACAGACGACAAGCAGACAAGATTATCATTCCCCGCTTGGGTCGATATCGGATTGATGCAATCCAGAGGAGCCACATAGCCAAGTTGCATCACGAGATGCAGGATACACCCTATACAGCCAACCGGGTTGCGGCTTTGCTCTCCAAGATGTTCAACTGGGCAGAAATGGTTGGTTTGCGTCCAGAGCGGTCCAATCCGGTTTTGCACATCCAGAAATTCAGGGAGGAGAAGCGGGAGCGGTTGTTGAGAGATGCTGACTTTGCACGATTGGGTCAGGCACTGGCTGAAGCTGAACAGACTGGCAAGGCATCCCCCTACACAGTAGCGGCCATCCGACTGTTCATCCTGACTGGGGCACGTCTGGGAGAAATCCTATCCCTGAAGTGGGAGGAGGTAAATTTCCAGAATGGATCATTGCGGCTGGCAGACTCGAAAACAGGTGCGAAATCCATTCCATTGAACCCGCCAGCGTTGGAATTGCTCTCCAAGCTGCCACGAATCGAGGGCAACCCGTTTGTTATCGTTGGTCGGATCGATGGACACTCGATGGTCAATATCAACAAGCCCTGGCGGTCCATTCGTGCCGCTGCTGGCCTGGATACATTGCGAATTCATGATCTGCGCCACGCATTCGCCAGTGTTGGGGCTACCATGGGCATGAGCCTGCCTGTTATCGGCAAACTGCTGGGCCATACGCAAGCAGCCACGACAGAGCGGTATGCACACCTGTCGGATGATCCGTTGAAGAAGGCAACAGACCAGATTGGCTCGTATATTATGAATGCCCTTGAAGGCAAAACCGGGACAGAAAATATGGTGCCGATCACTGGAAGTTCAAACAATGGGTAGATTTTGAACTCCAAGACTAAACAATGAGGTTTACTAAATGATTCAAAATATCTATTAAATGATTAAAATTTGAAATCAAGTAACATTAATGATATGGAATATAATTCTGTTGGTCTCGATTTTTTTCTTGACATTTGTTCTAATTTTAAAGTAAGATTCAAGCGCTATATTATGCTAATATCCATAAAATAATCAGTGACTGATAATCTGCTCCACTAATCCAAAGCAATCTTATCGAATAATCTATCGTAGCAATTCTTTCTAGTGGATTGCAACGCTCAAATCATCTGTTGCTTAAAGATGTGCAAAATCTGTAGCTGATTTCAACAATCCCTATCTTGCTAGTAAATCCTCCAAGCGTTTCTCCGTAATATCCCCTGCTCCAAATAAGAATCTAATTTCTCCTATCCCTGATCACTGTTACCATTGCAATGCAGTGTAAGGTAGAGATTTGCGTTTTAGTATTATTAAGGTTATCACAATCTATAGAAGCTAAAATCTATGGGACGTAGAAGATAAGCAGGGGAACAAACTTACCGGAAACAGACTTAGGGATGGGTTCTGGTAAGGGCAGAAAGCAGATTATTCAGAATGGTGTCAAATTGCGAATTCACAAAGACAACAGAATGGGCTGTCTAGGCCAATTCTTATAGATCTTATCGCCTGATCCTCCACACGACAAAAAGGGAAACTTGTTCCTCCAGGACTTAAGGGGGGGTGGGTAAGCCTTTGCCTGAAATTAGAAAAATCACAACCAGTAAGGAGGAATTAGTTTGAAAATTCCCGATACAGCCGGCGGGTTTGTTTTTAAACCGCCCAATGTCAGTTGGTAACACATTTTCCAGTAGCTATGAACTGTTTCTGCCATCTAACTCGTTATAGTGGAGACGAACAATGCAAACAAAAAATGTTCAACACCCTTTGAAGCAACCAGCACCAGCAGCATGGATGGGGAAGGAATCTCAAGTGAATAAGACACCACTTCCAAAATTGCGTAGACCTGCTGCGGCATCTTTTCTTGGCATTTCTCTATCAACTCTGGAGAAGTTTGCAACATTTGGTGGCGGACCAGTCTTCTATAAGCTTGGGAGAACAGTCGTATATGATGTTGCAGATCTTGAAGTTTGGTTAAATGAGCGGAAGGTATCCAGTACGTCTGAAATCGACAACAGGAATAAAAGGAGTGCAGCATGAACAGCTCAATCAAGTTGATCTCTGTATCAGATCTATTTGCAATTCCTCAGAGCACCTGGATCATCAAGGGAATTCTGCCAGAAACCGGTATTGGGGCAATCTTTGGACCATCCGGGGCATCAAAATCATTCCTGGCAATAGATATGGCTGGACATCTCTCAACTGGTGACAATTGGTTTGGCTATAGAACAAAAAAATGTAGCGTTACCTATTGTGCCCTGGAGGGAGTGAGTGGATTTGCAAAGAGAATCCGAGTATATCAATCCATCAAGGGAGTGTTTGGGAATGTTAATTTCGTGGTGGAAGGATTCGAGCTTCTGAAGCCTGAAAACATCAAACAGTTAGCAAAAAGTATCACTGATCAAAGCAGTCAAGTTAATGGGCATGTAGTTTTCATTGACACTCTCGCCATTGCTGCTCCAGGCATTGATGAAAATGTTTCAGAGGATATGGGGAGGGTTGTTTCAGCAGCCAAGAAATTACAGGCGCAAATAAAGGGGTTTGTTATCCTAATCCATCATTCAGGTAAGGATCAAAAGCGAGGAATGAGAGGGCATTCATCCCTGCATGCCGCGTGTGACGTTGTTATTGAGGTTTCCAAGAATGGTAGCGAGACAAGATCTTGGAGAATTGCCAAATCCCGAGATGGAGACGAGAATACGGATCACAACTATGAACTGGAGACTCATACTCTTGGCCAGGACTGTTATGGAGACCCAATCACTTCTTGTACCGTTAAGTATGATAAAGATTATAGAGCTGAAAGAAAGGGTGTGCTAGGTAAGAACGAAAAGATCATCCTTCAATATCTGAAAGAGATGATTGGAGAAGGAATGGGAAAGATCAAATCGAAAGAGTTTGTTGAGCAGGCAAAATGTAGACTGGTTGATGTTGTCCAAGACAGGCAAGCAGAGAGGACAAGAGCTGCAATAAAGAGTCTTGAAGAAAAGGGACTGATAAAGATCGAAGATGAATGGATATCACTGATAGATTCCCCTACCCGCTCCCTGCCCGTTGTCCCCTCTATAGAGGGGACGGGGAAACGGGGCATGGATGGCAATGGCGTTAACCCTGTTATTATTAAAAACGGGGAAAACGGGGGTGGCGGGGAAACGGGGATGGACGACCTATCCAGCCTCCTTGATCAGGATATGGACAACCCCTTTGACGTAAATCCTGGGCCTACAAAGGGCACCATGGCGCATCCTCTGGCAACGGAGGTATGACCCATGGGAACCCCTCCTGACCCCAACAGAAGCCCTCTCACGAGTAATGATGAATATCCATTTCTTCCAACGTAACCGTTCAGCCGAGTAACGGATCGCGCCAAGCCTTGACATAGTAATTATTGACAGTCAGATTATTCTCCATGAACGATATCATGGGATTGGACATCAAGACGCTGCTGCAAGAGAACCAGCGTCAGCGAGAGGAGAATCAATGCCTTCGGGATCTGATCGCCCGTCAGGAGGAGCAGATTGCGGTTTTGATGCAGCGGGTGTCGCTGTTGGAGG
>JADGCJ010000111.1 GCA_015229045.1 Magnetococcales bacterium | reverse complement strand
TTGCTCCTGACGGACCAGGTAGTCCATGCCGCCGTGAATCATGGCGATGCGTCCGGTGTAACCCAGGCCTTCGAGTCGGCGTACCAGAAAGTCCAGGGTATCCCGATGCTCGGTGAAGACGATCAGTTTTTCACTTGTGAATCTGGGATCGGTGATGACCTCCCGCAATTTGTCGAACTTGGATTCGTGTCCGGCGTCTAACACCCGGCGGGCCAGATCGCGCAGTTGCACCACCTGCTCTCGCTCCGCGAACAATTCCGCCAGAGAGGCCGCCACCACCCCCTGAAGGAGATGGTCTTCCGCCCATTCGTTTTCTTCCCGGCCATCCTCGGAACCTTCTTCGTCAGCCGTCTTGACATCGAGGATGTCGTCCTCCTCGCGAACCCGTTTCTGCAGGGCGAGAAGTTGCTCCAGGGTGATCCGCCCGGACTGAACGTCATCGATCACCTTGTCGAGTTTGGCAATGCGTCGTTCGAAGGAGCAACTCAAGGCATAGGTCGAGCTGGCCAGACGACGCTGGAATACGCCCATGGCCAGTCGCGCAGCCGACTGATTGAGCATTCTGGATTTGTTGTATACATGCCGCAGGTATTCGGCGGTATCGTCGTAGAGTCGTTGTTCACCGGGTTCTCCCTGAGTCAATGCGTAACCCAAGGTATCGGCTATGCGCTTTGGGTAGAGACGCTGACCTCCCAAGGTCACCATCTCTTCCTTGGTGCGACGAATGAAGTGGTCCTTGCGGCGGGCGTGGGGAAACTCTTCGAAGGCATTGGGAGTGGCCAGGGATTCCGGTTCCAGAAGCCGCCAAAGAGCGTAGTAGGGATACTCCTTGCCCATGTGAGGAGTGGCCGTCAGCAGGAGTAGATGCCGGGATCGCCAGGGAAGACGCCAGGTTTCGTTCGTCCCGGGAACGCTTGCCAGGGCTTCGGCCAGACGGTAACGAACGGTCTTGCGTATTCGAAGATCGGGACCCCTGTCACAGGAAAGCTTGTGGGCTTCGTCGAACACGACCAAATCATAAGGGGAAACAGACTCCTCCCTCAAACGGGCGAACAGGCGTTCGCCCGCCAGCGTATCCACGCTGACGATGATCCGGTCGCCCTCCGGTCCGACGAAGGGATTGCCGGCACGCGCATCGCCGCCGCCGATGATCCGGAAGGCCAGTCCAAACAGGGAGGACATTTCCCTTTGCCAGTTTCCCACCAAACCGGCGGGGGGAACAATCAGCACGCGAGAAATGAGACGGCGGGACAACATCTCCCGGATATACAATCCGGTCATGATGGTCTTGCCCGCCCCTGCATCATCCGCCAGAAGAAATCGCAGCCTCGGCTGCTTGAGCATATGGTCGTACACCGCGATGCGCTGGTGGGGCAGCGGATCAATGCGAGAAGTTTCGGTAGCGAAAGCAAGATGCGCCAGGTGGCCAAAAGAGAGGCGCTCTCCCTCGGCCAAGGTGCGTAACACCTCGGGAGAAGCCGTAAAGTCAAGTATGGGGGGGGGAATCTCGCAGGGAGAGCTTTCCGTGCCAGGAAGATCAGCCTCGTCCTTGCTCTCGCCGATGAGTTCCAGCAGGCGTGACCAGCATACGGGGGAAGGTTTGGCCTTGCCGTTTTCCCAGCGATTGACCGTGGGAAACGACACCCCAAGAGATTCCGCCAATGCAGCCTGGGTCAAGCCAAGGTGCGTCCGGATGGCTTTGATCCGCTCTGGTGAATGGTCGTCGGGGGCAAAATTCATGGGAATCCCGCTTGGTGATGTGCGTGTCCTTTTGCCGTGAGAGCCGCTCAGCGGTTGACACTGGCGGGGCGGAAGGCATCCCCCCCCACCCATGCATGTTTATATCAAGTGCGATATTGACTGTCAACTAGGCACGCGATATTATGACACCATCATAATGGGGTTGCTCGGACTGGAGAAGGCCATGACCCATACTCTCCCTTCAGATGAGAAAAGCATCTCTTCTGCCCGCAGGAGTGCCCTCAGGCTGCTATTCATTCTGACGGCAGGTTCAACTCCTCTTCCTGACCCGGACGAGAGCGGTGCTACTCTCATTTTTAGGGGCGAAAAACGTCTTCATGCCCTGGATTTCTGGGTGCGCTATCCCGATTACTTGGCGGATGAACTGTTGGAATGTTACAAGAAGAATGGTGACCACACACTGCTGGATGAAGTGTGCATCATTCTGACGGAAGAGGAGCCCGATTTGCGTCGCATTCCCATGTTGCGTTGGCGATTTGGAGCCTATGATAATTTAGATACGGCTCTTTCCCATCTGTCGTCCAGGAGATTGGTTAGGCAACGGAAGCACCAAACGGGGGACAAGGTCCAGGAGTATGATTTTCTCCTCTTTCCAAAGGCTGTCGAGCTGGCATCACAGATTTCTGATGAGTTTCCCCAGTTGGCTTGGTACGTTCGCAGGGCTGAACGAGTAGTATGGTTGGCGGGGAATCGGAGTGGCAACGCCTTGAAGGAGCGGCAACATCAGCGTTTTGAATACCATGCCACACCCATGGGCCAAAACATTCCCCCAATTAAGGACAAGGTATGGGCCATGTTTCGGGAACTAACGGAGGCAGCGGCATGAGCAGGCCAAGTGGCACCAAGACCGATGCATCATCCACATGGCGGGACAATATCGCAAAACGGGCCAATTCCTCGCTGGAGGAAGTGAACGCTCTGCTCGCCAGGACGGGAATCCGTCCATCCCCACTTCCGGCTACTCCATCCCGCTTGACCATCAAACGAATCGAATTCACTGGCTACAAGATCGACACCAAACCTCCTGCCAGGGATGGAGCGTTTCATTTTCTCTGGGACAATCTGGGCCCCGGACCTTGGGTAATGATGACCGATGGTAATCTGAAAGGGAAAAGTTCCGTCATAGAGGTTGTCAAATGGATATTGCGGGGCCAGCCATCTTCAGGCTTGCGGGAGGATATCAGGAGATGGCTACGGGGGATTTCGTTGGATTTCCAATTAGGGGATAAGCACTTCAAAGTAGAAGCCGAGATGGAGGATGAGAAGATCCATGGAAGCCTGTTTAAGACCCAGGGAGGGCGAGAGAACCCCCTGGTGTTGGCCACGTTTTCTTCTACAGAAGATTTCCAAGAGACAATGTCATCATTCTTCATGAAAGGGATGGATCTCGATATTATCCAGGCTTTTCGGAAGGACTCGGAAGAACCGACCACGCATGACTGGCAAGCTCTGTCTGGAGCACTGTTCATCGGCACCGACTACACAGCCTTGTTGGGTGAGGTGGTGCAAGATGGATTGGCGGGTCGTTTGCTGACCATGTACCTGGGACTTCCATGGATATCCACGCTTTCCAGCGCCAAAGCCCATCTAAAAGTAGCCGAACGTGAGCAAACCAAGCAATCAGTACATTTTACTGAGGAACAGCAGAGGTATAGAGCAAGACTTGATGAACTTGATGCAGAGTTAATCGAAAAAAGAAAACAGCTCAAAAATACCCCTTCGGACCAAGAGATTCGACAACAGCACCGCGAGGCAACTACCAGAAAGGCACAGGTTGCCAGTCAACTCCGTAAATTTGAAGCACAAAGCGTTGTTCTTGCTAAAGCCATGGACGAGGCAATTCACGCTCACAATAGTGACCGCCGGGAACTGTTGCGCTTTCAGGAGGGAGAAGAAGCCCACGCCGTCTTCAGAGCACTGGAGCCGGAAATGTGTCCACGCTGTGAGGGGTCCATTGGGGAAGATCGCCGCCAACGAGAGAGGGAGACCCATGGGTGCTCAGTGTGCGGTGAGCAGATTCGCATGGAGGCCGACGACCCGGAAGCATTGCATCAGGCACTCCAGGAGCAGGTTGCTGCGTCCCGCAAAGCCCATGATCAGTCTCAATCTGCTCTTCGGGAATTGGAAAAACATCTGGCTGAACTCCAAGCAAAGGAATTTGCAATTGATCTCGAATGTGACCGGCTTGGTCAAATCCTGGGTGGTGGGTTTGACGAATACCACGATCTCCGATCTGAGGTCCGAATGCTGGAGAAAGAGCGTGAATCCCTGATGGCTTCCTCGGTTGTGAGCGTTCAGGCTCCCCCTTTGGATCTGGAAATCTTGAAAGCGGTGGTCAAGGAAACGGAAAGTCAGGTCGAAGGCTTGAAGGATGAACTGCTGCATGAGGCCAGCCAGGAGATTGTCAGATTGGCTCAAGAATTTGGGATGACAGCCATTACCTCTGCCACTCTTCGAGGTAATGCCAGTTTAGAAGTTATCACAAACGGGAAAAAAGCCACTTATTCAAAACTCACAGGAGGAGAGCAATTGCGCCTCAAAGTCGCAACCGTCTTGGCCATGCTGAACGTTGCAGAGAAGAAGGGGGTTGGGCGTCACCCTGGGCTGCTTTTCATTGACTCTCCCAAAAATCATCAGTTGATTGAAGAGGATTTTGAACATCTCCTGACTGGTCTTGGCTCCGCAGTAAGAACACTTCCTCACCTTCAAGTATTCGTGGCTTCAACTTCTTCAATAGTGCTCCAGGAATGGGTTGCCCAAGAGCGGACAAAGCATGCTCATGGTGAAGAATTCCTGTGGTGATATCATGGACCAAATTCCCGACATCCATCCTCTAGAGCAACAGCTGATCAATGTCCTCAACAAGGGGATGGAAACATTTCTTGCCGATCTTGGAGGGGTTGCCATCATTCAGGAGTCTTTGCCTGAAATTGTTCATTCACCGCTACTACCTGAATTTATCCGCATACTTCTAAAATCGATTCTGGCGGCAGAAGATGTGGAATCATGCTTGGCTATTGTGATTTTCTCTGTAAAGAATATTAGCGATTCACTGGTTATGGATGAAATAGTAGAAATTGTTCATTCGTTCAGACCATTTCCAAGCGATACAGAACACCAGATCTTTCTTGCATTTCTTGTTGTATCAGGAGATCCTTCTGTTGCCCCCATGGTTAGGGCCAAGGCTTTGGACGGGGCATTCCGCTTTGTAGAAGATGATATTTCAAAAAGATACGCTTTGTTAGCGCAGGTCGTCGGTGTGCGAGATGACGATAATGCGGAATACTTACGCCATGCAGCAAAGATCATTGGTATATCCTATTCGCTATGGCGAGTAGATGGACTGAAGAATCGTTTGGATGCCCTGGCCCATCTTGATGGGAGCGGTGATGAATCAGCATTTGAACTTGGTATGGCCAACTTGGTGGAAGGTTTGGATGCCACTAATGTAGAAGAAATTAGTGAAAAGTTTCTGGAAGCTCGTCAATGGTTTGATGTGGCGTTACAAATTCGTTGTAATCGTCCCGATGCGGTGTTGTATCTGAGCGCCCTCCAGGCTATCGATGAGTTTTCCAGAGAAGCAAATTCCAAAGATATTGTTATGCTTGCTTCGCGCATATCGGAGAATGCGTTTGAGCTTTTTGCGTGGCATAACAATGCAGATACCCCGTCTTGGCTTGGTGCACGTTTTTCAGAGATGGCCTTATGGTATATGCTGTCTCTGCGTCTCGTTAATTTCGTTCCAAAGTTACAGGAACCAGCGTGGTTTAATCCAAAATATATTATCGAGAACTTTCTTGTTCATATTGTTTCTGCCAGCAGATCTGTTTTGAAACGTGAGAATGACAGCGGCATTGAAACGCTTCTTGTGCCGCCAATTCGTTCCGTATTGGTGCGTGAGAGGGGGTTGAGACATATTGTCAATCAATGGGTTGAGGAAAATACGAACCATCCAGCTTCTCTCATCCTTGCACGCTTAGTTGAGGAGTCTAAACAAGGCGCCTTAATAACAGAACAAATTACAGAATCTGGGAATTGTTGCACGCCAGCCAATATAGATTGGAATGCCAGAAAAGAAGGTTTTGTTGCATGGATCTTGGCGGCTCAATATGATATCCAGCCCGCCTTATCGTCACCTGACGTTGAGCCTATTCTTCATGATTGTTTCAAATCATTATCCGCCCTCAGTCAATTCCAGCAAACCGATGTTCAGCATGTAGTTATGATCGTTCTGTATCAGGCAGTATGTTTTCTTGTTTCAAGAACAGATGGGTCGATTGAGAATTCAAAGCGTTTTGAGTATCTTTTCAAAAAGGGCGATGGCTCTCACCCAACAGAAAATGCACTCCAAGATGATTTTCACGATTTTCTAGTTGGAAATCTTGGCGACGGCCCATCAATAACATGTGAATCTCGTGGAATCGGGGGAGGCAGGGCTGACATTTTAGTCTCTCTTCCTCCATATCGTCTTATTATTGAAATTAAGAGGGAACGATCAGATGCATCCTTTGAAACATTGATTAGAAACTATCAACATCAAACAGTCGAATATCAAAATACGAATCTCCGGCTTGGTATCTTGATGGTTCTTGATTTGACGGACAAAATTCATGGGGTTGCTCATGTGCGCGACCAAGTACATCCGGTAGTCATTCGACGTCCCGGAGAGTCGCTGGATCGTGGACTAGTGGTGGTCAGGATTCCAGGAAATCGACTTTCCCCAAGCAAACTCCTTTCATGATGATAGGCCATGAGCGACGACCTCAACGATCCCCATTTCCTGAAGGCCATCGGCCAGCGCCTGAAGGCGGCCCGCCAATCGGTGGGCCTCAGCCAGCGGGACGTGTGCGCCGTCCTGGGTGTGGGAACCAGCGCCTGGAACCATTGGGAGACGGGGCGGCGTTCTCCCGATCTGATGACCCTCATCCGCTTCTCGAAGAGGTATGGCATCTCCACCGATTGGATTCTGAGCGGGGAGCCTCCGGATGCCCAGTATACGCCGGAACAGCGTGTCGCCATCGGCCATCGCCTGAGCGCCGTCCGGCAGGCATTGGAGATGTCGCCGGAAGACTTCGCCGCCGCCATCGAAGTCGAACTCCAGGCTCTGGCCCGCTGGGAAGCCGGGGAAGACTCGCCCAACCTCCACGCCATGTCCCGCATGGCCAAGCGGTTCAGTGTCACGCTGGACTGGATTTTCCTCGGTGATCCGGCAGGGCTTCCCCACCGCATTGCGGGGAAGGCGCTCAAGGCCGCATCGTGATTCTGAAACCGATCTACCCCCGGCGGTAACGGACGTGTTTGTGGGATAAATCGCCATTAGGGAAATTATATAGTTGATAATCTCCAAATAGCAAACTATCCTCGGCTGATCATTCCGCCGAGGAGAATCTGCCGTGCCCGACAAACGCCGTAACCAGCCCACCCTTTCCGGTTTGTTCTCCGACGACACCCCGCCCGTGCGCGCCGCCCAGTACGTGCGCATGTCCACGGAGCATCAGCAGTACTCCACCGAGAACCAGAAGGACGTCATTGCCCAGTACGCCGCCCGGCGGGGAATGGAGATCGTTCGTACCTACGCCGACCACAGCAGGAGCGGTCTGAGCCTGCAAGGGCGCGAGGGATTCCGGGAATTGCTCCGGGATGTCGCCAACGGCAACCCGGGCTACGAGGTGCTGCTGGTCTACGACGTCAGCCGCTGGGGCCGGTATCAGGACGTGGACAAGAGCGCCCACCTCGAATACCTCATCCGGCAGGCTGGAGTGCGCGTCGAATACTGCGCCGAGCAGTTCTCCAACGACGGCAGCATGGGATCGGCCATCGTCAAGACCGCCAAACGGGTCATGGCGGGCGAATACAGCCGTGAGTTGTCCACCAAGGTCTTTCTGGGCCAGTGCCGACTCATCTCCCTGGGATTTCGCCAGGGCGGTCCGCCCGGTTTCGGGTTGCAACGGATGCTGGTCGATGAACACCGCGTTCCCCAGCGCAGGCTGGAACGCAACCAGAGGAAGAGTCTCCAGACCGAACGGGTCATCCTCGTCCCTGGTCCCGAAGAGGAAGTCGCCATCGTGCAACGGATGTACCGCCTCTTCGTCCTGGATGGCAGGAGCGAGTCGGAGATCGCTGCCTGGTTGAACCGGGAGGGGGTCAAGACCGATCTGAACGCGCCATGGTCCAGGGGAACCGTGCATCAGGTGCTGACCAACGAGAAATACATCGGCAACAATGTTTTCAACCGTACCTCCTTCAAACTCAAGCAGGAGCGGACACGCAATCCCCCTGAAATGTGGATTCGGGCCGAAGGGGCTTTCCAGGCCATCGTCGATCCGGAAATGTTCCGCGCCGCCCAGACCATCATCGCGGAACGGGACCGGCGCTTCACCGACCAGGAGATGCTGGACCTCCTGGCAGGGCTGCTGCGGGAACGGGGTCTGCTGTCCGGTATGATCATCGACGAGGCTGAAGCCCTGCCCTCCAGCGGAGCCTTTCGGCATCGGTTCGGCAGTCTGCTCCGGGCCTATCGGCTGGTGGGATACGATCCCGGCAGGGACTACCGCTACATCGAGATCAATCGCCAACTGCGGCGGCTTCATCCGGAAGCGGTGGCCCAAATGATCGCCGGAATCGAGGGCATAGGCGGCTTGGTGAAGCACGATTCGGTCACCGATCTGCTCACCGTCAACCGGGAGTTCACCGTCTCCCTGGTGATCGCTCGCCATCGGGAAACCCTGACCGGTTCGTCCCGCTGGCTCATCCGCTTCGACACCGGCCTGTGTCCGGACATCTCCGTCGTCGCCCGCATGGCTCCAGGCAACGAGGCGATCCGGGATTACTACCTGCTGCCCGCCCTGCTCTTCGACCGGAAGCCGCTGCGTCTTGAGGATGCCAACGGCGCGTTTCTGGATGCCTTTCGCTTCGATGAACTCTCCTTCCTGTTCGCCCTGGCGCGCCGGGTGCGGTTGCGGGAGGCGGCATGAACGCCGCTCCCGCCGTCCACATGATCCCGGTGGAGCAGATCGAGATCCTGAACAGCCGGGAACGCAACCGGGCCGTCTTTCATCGGGACATCGTGGAGAATATCGCCCACATCGGCTTGAAGAAGCCGGTCACGGTCAGCCGCCGTGAAAACGGGGGAGCAACCGGAAATCCCTACAACCTCGTCTGCGGCCAGGGGCGTCTGGAGGCCTGCATCGCCCTGGGGGAAAAGGAGATCCCCGCCATTGTCCTGGAGGCGTCCGAGGAGGACTGCCTGATCATGAGTCTGGTGGAGAATCTGCATCGCCGCCAGATCCGGCCTGTGGAGTTGATGCGGGAGATCGGCACGCTCAAGGAGCGGGGATACAGCAACGCCGAGATCGCCCGGAAAACGGACCTGGATCCCACCTTCGTCGGGGGCGTGGTCAGGCTGTTGGAACGCGGAGAGGACGGGCTGGTTGGAGCGGTTTCCCTGGGAAAGATCCCCATAGGCATCGCGGTAAAAATCGCCGCTGTTGGCGAGCAGGAGACGATGACCGCCCTGCAACAACTCTATGAGGCCGGAGAATGCAAGGAGATCGACCTGGCCAAGGTCAAGAGGCTGCTCGAACGGCGGGTTCGCTGGGGTAAGGCCATGACCGGCGTCGACAAAAAGAGCGGTCCCACCCGCCAGTACACGCCGGAAACCCTGATGCGGGTGTTCCAGGAAGAGGCCGAACGCCTGAAACTGACCGTCCGGCATGGAGAAACGATCCGGAATCTGCTCCTCATGATCACGTCCATGTTCGGTCTCCTGACCAGGAGCGACCATTTCGTGACCCTGCTGCGTGCCGAGGGGCTGGATTCCATGCCGAACGTCATGTTGGCGTGGATGCGGGAGCATGGGAGGAGCGAGCGCTGACACATGATTGAGCATGGTTTTCATCCCGAAGGGGTGACGATCCTCCTGGAGCGGATCGAACTCACCCGCCAGCTACCGAAAACGGTGCGGGATTCCCCCAAGTACCGCCAGATGGCGACCTCTGTCCGGGAAGTGGGGATCATCGAACCGCCCATCGTCTTTCCCCATGGAGAGAGGGAGGGATGGTACCTGCTGCTGGACGGCCATGTGCGTCTTGATATCCTGCGGGAGATGGGGGAAACGTCGGTCTTCTGCCTGATCGCCAGGGATGACGAGGCATTCACCTACAACCGGCGGGTCAACCGGCTTGCCACGGTGCAGGAGCATCTCATGATCCGGCGGGCTCTGGAACGCGGTGTGTCCGAGGAACGGCTGTCCCGCGCCCTCGGCATCGATGTCCGGACCATCCGGAACCGGAGCAATCTGTTGGACGGCATTCACCCCGAGGTCGTGGAGCGGTTGAAGGATCTGCAGATCGGTCAGGGGGTGTTCCGTTCCCTGCGCCAGATGAAACCAGTACGGCAAATCGATGTGGTGGAGCGAATGGTGGCGGCCAACACTTTCACGGAAACCTTTGCTAAGGCCCTGCTGGTCGCAACTCCACCGGAGATGCTGCAGGTATCCCCCAAGAACAAGGCGGCACGCACCATGGCGGTCGATCATCTGGCAGCGATGGAAAAGGAAATGGCCAATCTGGACCAGCGCTCCCGACTGGTGGAACGGACCCTGGGCCTTGACACCCTGACCCTCTCCATCACCAAGCGTTACATCGAAACCTTGTTGAACAACGAGCAGGTCCGTCGGCACCTCGTCAAACATCACCCAGATGTGCTGACCGAACTCGACCGGATCGTGAAGATGGACATGTTTGGCCTCGGAGGCGTCTGACCACTTCCGGGGTCTTCCGGGGACCGGGACCCGTCGAGCGCCGGGACGTTCGGAGAAGCCATCGTGGGAGATGGATCGATGAACGGGCAGGAAGGATGGCGATCCCATCGGGGCCTGCTGATCGAGAAGTGCGCGCCGGATTCCCCGGTGACGGGTCGAGTCCGGCGCGCTGCTCGTCACACGAAAAACACCGGCGCATCCGTTGATCCCTGGCTTTTGATTGCCCTCCCGTCGCGCACCGTTACTTGGTCTCCCACTGCAAGTCCCGCATCGGCGACCACTTCCACCACCCCCTGGGTCGTGGCTACCCTGACCATTCCCCCGTTTAGGGCCACCACACGCCCGGTCTCAGTGCGACGCCCGGCCAGCAGGCGTTGCA
>JADGCJ010000110.1 GCA_015229045.1 Magnetococcales bacterium | reverse complement strand
CAAAGGCTTTCATGTCCAGGCCTTTCTTGAGGGGGTACCTGGGCAGTTACAAAAAACTGTCGAAAGACTGGGACGGAGGTCCAGGAGAAAGGGCTGTGCCCTTCCTCCTGGTGGGGGCTGGCGCGAAGCCCCAGTGAAGTTTGGGGCGCGAAGCCCCAGTGAAGTTTGGGGCGCGAAGCCCCTTATTTTTTCTCTTTTTCTGGTCGAGGCTCCTCAGGCATCTTGTGGGCGATGCCGGTGTGGCAGTCGATGCATGTTTGCCCATCCTTGAGGGCTTTGGCATGTTTTCTCTGTGCCATGCGATCCTGTTTTTCAGGGTCCATGGCATTGTAATCGTGGCAGTTGAGGCACTCTTGCGAGCCTCGTGCCTTCATTTTGCCCCAAACGGACTGGGCCATCTCCCAGCGACCATTTTCAAATTTTTCCTTGGTGTCGTAGGTCCGCATGATGTGATGGTAGGTATCCTTGGCGGCCATGATCTTGGCGCGCATCTTGGCAAACCAACCCCCAACGCTGTTCGCCTGGGGGACATGACAATCGGAACAGCCGACCCGCACTCCTGAACGATTGGCATAATGGACCGTCTTTTTGTACTCCTCGAAGGGCCATTGCATCTCGTGACAGGAGACGCAAAACTCCGTGGAGTTGGTCACTCCCAGCAATCCATTGAATCCGACCCACCCCACCACCCCAGCGAGAAACCCACCCAGCAGAAGAAACCCCATGGGTATCCTGGAGTTTGGTTTGCGCAACTGTTCCCACATCTTTTTGAGCCAGTTCATCTCCTCACCTTGCCCAGGTAGCCCGATTGAGAAGGGATGCGCACGGTCTTCCGTACATTGCCGTCGCAATACCCCCCCGGTTCAACATCCGGTGTACGGACCGGAAAACTCACCCGGACATAAATTAACGAGAGCCGACTCCAGGCGCAATCCGAAATCTGCAAGAATGGTACTGAAAGGTGATAAAACAGGTAAAATTTTGTATCGATCCCGGAACATTCGGGAAGGAATCCGATCCAACTCGCCGCAGGGCGGCCGGTTGGAAGAGGGTGCAGGTTGTGAACAAACCGGAAAGTTGAGTTGCACTTTTCTGTATGGTACAAGCGAGGACGACGATACCACGCCGTTTTTGGAGTTCATGACACATGAAAAAACCGACGATCCTGACGGTGGATGATTCCGTCAGTATTCGCAAGATGATTGTCATTAATCTGGAGAACGCTGGTTACCGGGTTATCGAGGCGCAAAATGGTGTCGAGGCGATAGCAAAACTTGCCGAAACCCAGGTTGATCTGATCATCACCGACCTGAATATGCCTAAAATGGACGGCTTGAGTCTGCTGCAGCACTTGCGTGCCGATCCAAACCACCGTTTCACACCCGTCCTGCTCCTGACGACTGAGAGCGACGCGGCCTTGCGCAATCAAGGCAAGGATCTGGGTGCCAATGGCTGGATTGTCAAGCCGTTCAAGGGACAGGATCAGCTCTTGCGGGCCGTACACAAGTTTGTTCCGGCACCCGGCGCACCTGGTGTCGCCTGATCCTTCACTGGGGCTTTGCCCCAGGCCCCACTGGGGCTTTGCCCCAGGCCCCACCAGGAAGGGCACAGCCCTTCCTGGACCATCCCAGTCTTTCAGTAATTTCAAGAATACGTGTAGGGTGGCAAAGAATTGCTTGGGGTTTCCCAGGGAACTGCCTGCTGCGCATCCATCCAGACAGGAACAAAACCCGCCAGAAGCCGAGCCACCTCAAGAACCGAATGGGGCGTGGCAAAACGGCGCACATGCACCCCGTCGAACCGGCTGGGAAAGTTGTATCCCCCATAAGCGGAATGGAGGTAGCGGTAGCGAAGGCGCGCCTTGGCAAAGGCCTCGCCGGTGATGTTCCTGTCGTGGACACCGAACGGAAAAGCAAAGTGCAGCACGGGTTCGCCCAGGATCTCTTCCAGGATCTCCTGGCTGCGCTGCAATTCAAAATCGACCTGCTTGCCGGTATTTTGCCCCAGATCGGCATGCCACATGGTGTGGGAACCTATGCCGAATCCCCGGCTGCGCAGTCGACGCAGATCATCCGGCGTCATGAGGTCAAACCCTAGCGGGGTGGCGCGTTGCAGCATCAATCCGGGGGAGATGAACAGGGTCGCCGGATGACCGTGGATGTCCAGCCAGGGCAGGGCGGTCTCCAGGTCGCTGGCATAACCATCGTCGATGGTCAAGGCCACCGCCAGACGGGTGTTGCGGCCGCTCTCCAGACGCTCGATGGCCGCCTCCACAGAGAGCAGATCCGCATGTTGCCGCATGAAGGTCACCTGCCGGACAAACTCCTCCAGAGGCAACGTAATACCATGGCCGTGATCATTGGCGGTGCGGTGGTAGTAGAAGAATAAAATCGGGGCATCACCCACAGCGCTCAACCGATCCAGGCGCTCGCGGCTGGCCTGCCGACCCTGGAGATAGTGTGTCGCCTGTGCGATCAGCGCAGCAGTCCACGTCTCGGAGGAGATATGCCGATAGCGCTGCATCTCCAGGATACGCCGCCGTCGCTGCCGAGCAATGCGTCGGGTCAGGAGCGGAACCGGGGTGGACAACTCGGCGTCTGGCATCGCTTTGGAGATTGTCTCCTCCCGGAGAGAGATCCGGGTCACTGCCGCCGGTAACGCAGGCAGAGGGGATTCTGGCACGGCGGGCATTTCGCCATTCCGGGCCTCATTGAACGTTGGCAGGAGCGAGCCGGGGCGGCTGGCACAAGCCACAAGGTGATCGTGCAGGAGAAACACTCCCGCGTGTGCCGCCAGAATGGCCAGACTCTCCAGGGTGGCGCACGGTTCGATGGTCAGGTCACGCCGGGCGACCACGGTGCCATCCTCCCGGTACGGAGAACCCCACCAGCGGAGCGTCAAGGGCAGATGATCGCCGGAGGCCAGAAGTTCCGGCAGGGCCGGTGGCAGGGAGACGCCGTCCGGCAGGAGTGGCCCGACATGGATCTTGAGCGAACCCCAACGCGGGATGGACAACAAGGGGGTTTCACGCCAGGCATCGTCGAGGAGAATTCCCAGATCGGGCGGTCGTTGCCGCAATCTCCGGGCCACGACCTCCGAGGGAGTCTCTTCCAGGTTGTCGCAGGCGAGAGCAGAATCACGACACCAGGCGATCCAGGAGGGGAGGGGTGTCGATGAGGGAGGGTGGTCTTCGAGAAAGGCCTGTTCCATGGCCCGTATCGCCTGCCGCACGGGTGCTCCCGGCCCCTGCCCGGCCCAATGTCCCGGAAAGCGATAGGTGCCGCGTTTCAGAAGGCTTTTTTCTTCTCGATGACAGCGGTGTCCATGGGTCACCACCATCCCGTCCAGAATGATGTTTCGGCAATCGGCCAGGGAGTGTAACAGCCAAAGGGCGCCTGGTGTGGGCGGCGTGGCCAGAAAAAAGAGCACTCTGAGGGGATGCTCTCCGGGATGGGTCATTCCGGCATCACTCTATTTTGTAAAGTTCAAGTTTTCGATACAAATTGCTGCGGCTGATGCCCAACCGCTTGGCAGCGGCAATTTTTTTCCAGTGTTCCGCTTCCAGGGCCTGCAGGATGCGCTGTTTTTCATCGGGGTCGTGGCCGATACCGGGGGCGTCCTCTGCGCGGGAAGAGGGGCTTTCATGATTTGCCCTGAGATTGTTGGTGTCATCGGCGGGTGCATGCAGGAGGGCGGGGGAGGGATCCCGCTGTGCTGCGAGTGCCGATCCCGGGAGCTCCGCAGCAGGTCTGTCGCCCTTGTGATACTCCTTGGGCAGATGTTCCAGACGAATCCTGGCCTGGTGACAAAAGGCAAAAGCATGCTCGATGACGTTTTCCAACTCGCGAATGTTGCCTGGCCAGGCGTACTCCAGGAACAGATCCATGACGCCATGATCCAGACCCTGGATGTTCTTGTTGTGTTTGAGGTTGAATTTATGCAGGAAATGGCTGGCCAGGAGGGGAATGTCCTCGCGGCGCTCCCGCAGGGGAGGCAGGTGGATCTCGACCACTTTGAGACGAAAATAGAGATCCTCGCGGAACGCCCCCTCCTGAATGCGAAGTTGCAGGTCACGATTGGTGGCGGCGACAATGCGGACGTTCACCTTGACGGTGCGGGACTCGCCAACCGGCTCGAACTCCCTCTCCTGGATAATGCGCAACAGGCGTGTCTGCATGGAGTGCGGAATATCGCCAATCTCGTCGAGAAAGATGGTCCCCTTGTCCGCCATTTGAAAACGACCCATGCGATTCTTGATCGCCCCGGTAAAGGCCCCTTTGACATGGCCGAAGAGTTCATCTTCCAGCAGGGACTCCGACAATCCGGAGCAGTTGACCTTGACCATGGGTCCGCGCCGACGGCGGCTTTCGTTGTGCAGAGCCTCGGCGATCAGCTCCTTGCCGGTGCCTGATTCACCCGTGATCAGGATGGTGGTATCCATGCCGGCAACCTCTTCGATGAGGTTGTAGATCTCTTCCATGCGCGGGCTGTGACCGATCATGTTATGAAATTGGCTGCGATGACCCCTTGGCTGCACCAGGTCCATTTTTCGGAAGTGGTCGTGAACCACAAAGACCATGCCATCGAAACGACCGGCGTTGCCCCATACCGGGGCGGCGGAGACCTGCATGGAGAGGGATTGACTCGCATCGTGGGGACAAGAGCGCTCTTCGCGCCGCACGGTTTGTCGATTTTTGGCGACGCGCCGGAAGATCTCCGCCAGGTCGGTGCCACACGGGGTCAGATCGGCGATGGTTATGGGGCGCCCCGTATCGGGCGGAAAACCGCACAGACGATGAGCCGCCTCATTGGCGTTCAAGATGGTCATGTTTTCATCGACCAGAATGACGATCTCTTCGACATGATCCAAAACGGCATCCAACTGCTGACGTAAAAGGTGCCGCCGACCGGATACGGCGCGAAACTCAAGAGCCTGGTGGATGGATTTCAGCAACCGGGTCGAGGTGACAGGGTCGGTCAAATGGTCGAAGACCAGAATGGTGATGCCATCGGAAGCGGATTTGCCGCCAACCAAAAGCAGCGGTGCCCCCAGGCTCAGGCGTTGGATACGTCCCAGCCATTCCGGGTCCGGACCGTGGACCGGAACCCCCACCAGAATGAGATCGAAAACACCGCCGGTCAGGGCTTCCACGGTGGAGTCGCGCCCCCGGATGGTCCGCAGCAGAAAATTGGTACCGGATAGCCAGGCCTCGATGGGAACAGGCAGATCGGCCTCTTCACGTACGTTCAGAATGCGGGGCCTTTGGGGCATCAGGGTCTCCCACTGCCCAAGCAGCCATGGGACACGTCAAGCCGCCGATTGCCTGGCTCCCCGTCCCTTGATGACGGTCGCAGAGCAGGTACTGGAACAGTTTGGGACAAAATGTACCGGACATTTTGTCCCAGTGTGGTTTGTTTGGGAGGAAAATATTGCCCCACGGGAGATCCCCAACACAAAAACATGCGATCAGACACTCTTGGTAAAATTAAATATACGTTATAAAACAATATTATATATAACTTTGTTCCGACAGATCATGGATATGGTGCGATCCGTGCATAGCTATAAGCAAAGAAGAAGATTCTAATCTTCTGATCCAGCCCCGGCAGGGTAGCACAGGTCGCCAATACCATCCAGGTGGATGGTTGCCGTCATCGAGAACAAACGGTTGTACGCAGTCTTCTGATCCGAAGGAAAGAACCATGAACGCCAAAGGAATGAAATTCACCGCCGCACTGTTGGCATTGGCCGGGATGGCCGCGCTCTCGCAATGGGGCGCGCCCCGCTCCGAGCCGCAACCGCAACACCTCTCCAGGGCCGCCATGGACGGTCAACTGCAACAGGTTGACCAGCTTTTGGCGCAAGGGGCGGACGAGAACGCGCGTGGCTACCTGGGTCGCAACCCGCTTATGTTGGCGGCGGAGAATGGCCATGTCGATGTGGTGCGCCGTCTGATCGCCAAAGGGGCCGAGGTCAACGTCCGGGACGCCTGGGACTTTACCCCCTTGATGCTGGCCGCACAATGGGGATCGAAGGAGATTGTGGAGACGTTGCTGGTGGCCGGGGCTGATCCGACCATCCGTACGCGCAGTGGCATGGATGCGGTCATGCTGGCTGCCCGCTACCAGTATCCGGACCTGGTCCAGATCCTGGTTGATCGTGGCGCGCCTGTGGATCGGGCCGACGCTCATGGCAAGACCGCCTTGATGCTGGCTGCGGAGCGGGGGTTTGACGACGTTGCCAGGGTGTTGCTGGCCAATGGCGCCAACCCCAACCAACAAGCGAAAGAGGGGTACACCGCCATCATGCTGGCTTCCAAAGGCGGCCATGAA
The DNA here is from genome assembly GCA_015229045.1 of Magnetococcales bacterium. The sequence continues at coordinate 4,743 of JADGCJ010000110.1, read as the reverse complement.
AAGACCGTCAAGGTGCTGCTGAGTGCCAAGGCGGATTTGGGTGTGCAGCATGAGTGTGGTTGCACGGCACTTCTCCTGGCGGCGGAAAAGGGGTACACTGGCATTGTGGAGGCTATTCTCGCCAGCGGTGCCAATGTCAACGCCGCCAACGATGAAGGGACCACGGCCCTGATGTTTGCTGCCCGGCACGATCATCTGGAGACGGTTCGCGCTCTGATCGCGCACGGCGCCAACCCGGGGCAGACCGATAAGGAGGGCAAGACGGCCATTGATTACTCCTCCAGTCGGGACCGGAACTCTGCCCTGCGTCGCCTGATTGTCGCGGATGCAGGTCAGGCCTGAAAACAGGGGCAGCCTCTCGTTTTTGTATTGTAAAGGGGAAGAGGTTGCCCGGAGAAACAACCAGCAGGGGAAGCCTGGGGGGATCTGATCCATGACGCAAACCTCCGAAAGGAGAATCGCCACAGCGGTTCTCCTTTTCGTTGTTTCAGTGGTCGCTCTGGTGTGGGGGGGGGCTGCCCGTGCCGCTGACAAGAACAACGACACCTATTGCGAGCGCTGTCATGGCATGCCCACCCTGGCCTATCGTGACCAGCGCACGGGACGGTTGGTCAACCTGTTTGTCGATCAGGGCAAATTGGCCCAGTCGAGCCACAATCGCCAGACCTGCCTCGATTGCCATGGCACCGGCTTCAAGCAGTTTCCGCACGACGCCGCTTCCCGCCTGGAGACCCGCCACTGCGTCGACTGCCACATGGAGAGTGGTCGCTTTCAACGCAACAAGTTTGAACGCATCGAACGTGAGTTCCTGAACAGCGTCCATTTTCAGGCGATGCCAGACCGCTTCGACTGTTTCTCCTGTCACGATCCGCACACCTTCCAGACCGTGCCGAAAGAGGGGGAAATGAGTCTTCTGGTCCAGCGCGACAATCACATTTGTCTGAGCTGCCATAAGACACCGGCCGGGACATCTCTCCTGACCAAGCGGCGCTTCGCCACTCTGGAAGCAGCGCACAACTGGCTGCCCCAGGTGGCGTTGCACTGGCGCACGGTGCGCTGTCTGGAGTGTCATACCCCCGTTCTGGGCGGCAATCACGTCATCTTGAAGGCGACCTACGCCGAACGCGATTGCGTAGCTTGCCACACCCGCGATTCGATTCTGCTGACCAAACTCTACAAGTATCGCGCCCAGGAGGATCGGCAAAAGGCGGGGTTTATCAACAGCGCGGTCTTGAACGATGCCTATATCGTCGGCATGACCCGCAACCGCTGGCTGGATCGGGCCAGTCTGGCGCTGATCGGCTTGACCCTCCTGGGGGTCACCGCGCACGGCCTGGGTCGCTGGCTCGCCGCCCGGAAGCCAAAATCACCGGAGGCAAAATAGATGAACCGCCCCATGGTCGAACTCTATCCCGTCTGGCTGCGCGTCTGGCACTGGTTCAATGCCACCAATTTTTTGCTTTTGCTCCTGTCGGGTGCGGTGCTGCATTTTCCCGAGTCGGCGCTGGGCGTCATGCCGTTTCCCATCGCACGCATGTTGCACAATGTGTGCGGCGTCATGATGGCCCTGGGGTATGGATTTTATCTGTTCGGTTCCTATGTATCGCGCAACTGGCAACACTATGTCCCGGAACACCGGGGTTTTCTGGCGCGTATGCTGACCCAGGTCCGCTTCTATGCCGTGGGCATCTTTCAGGGTGGACAACAACCCTTTCCGGCGACGGTTCGGGCCAAATTCAACCCGCTGCAACAGGTCACCTACCTGGGGGTGATGTTTGGTCTCGTGCCGGTGTTGGTGGTGACCGGCATCATGTTTCTTTTTCCGGAGTATGCCCCCGACAGGATTCTCGATCGGGGGGGAATCTGGCCGTTGGCGCTTTTGCACCAGGCGGTGGCCGCTCTTCTGGTCGCCTTTTTGGTGGGACACATCTATCTGGCCACGGCAGGGGAGACCCTGCTCGGGGAGTTTCATAAAATGGTGTTCGGCGAAAAGGTGTGCGAGGGTGGGGGGTCTGAGGGTGTCGAGGCAGAACCTCACAAGCCGCGATCCAACCAGGAGGCTGACGCGATGACAGGAAAAACGACGCAAAGTGGAGAGACAATGGGTTCTCAGCGTGGCATAGGCCATGTCGCCTTTCTGGTTGTACTCCTGGTCGGGGTTTTGTTGATCGGCACCGGCAAGAAATGGCTCTATCCCTTCTTTTTCGAAAAATACACGGGTGTGGTCAATCGCCCCCTCACCTACGCCACTTCCAAGCCGGTCAGCGATGCCGAATTCGAGGCCATGGCCCAGGAGTTGACGGAGAAGTATCGCGCCCAGAAAGCCGAGCGCGTGGTGGAGAAGGAGAGCAATCCCTTCGCTCGCCGCATCAAGACCAACATGTTGATGCAGACCCGCTCGTTCATGCACGAAACCCCCTTCCCCCATATTCGCTATTTTCGCGATGCCGGCATCCGGCAGTATGAGGGGCCTAATACCTGCCTGCGCTGCCACGCCACCATGAAGGTCACGGATCACGAAGGCAAGGTGACCGATGTGGACACCCTGAACGACGTGGTGGAGAGCGTCCATTACAAGTTTCAACGCTCTTCCCCTGGTTTCAGCACCTATGGCTATGATGGCCGCCAGGTCAATGCCCCGGGTTCGCGTCCCATTCCGGTGGGCAAGATTGACCGGGCCTGCGGTGTGCCAGGCTCTTTCTCCTGGACTGGCTGGGCCGAGTTGGCCGCCTCGCGCCCCAACCAGCCGGAACCCGGCAAGCAGGGCGTGACCCCACCCTCTCCGGCAGATGCCAGGGGCGATGCGCTCCAGCCAGCCAGTGTCGCTCAGGGGGCCGTGGTCATGCCTCCCCATGGTGCCGCCATGGATGATGCCGTCAAACATGCCATGACAGCCAAAACCGATGCCACTGCCGTTCCCGAACACAAAGAGGGCATCGTCACCCGCAGCGAAGGGTGCGGCCAGTGCCATATTGGCGGTGGTTATCACCCGGCCACGGAAAAGATGATGCCCGTCGGCGATGTCCCCGAGGTGGTCAAACAGGGCATCGACTGCCTGATCTGTCACGCCCAGGCCTACGACATGAATTTCCGCCATGTCATCAAGGATGAAGGCGGTAATCGCTGGAACCAGGATCGCACCTTGAAGGCGGCCCTGACGGTTGGCCTGCCCACCAAGGACAACTGCATGTTTTGCCACCAGCACAACATGGGTGGCGACCTGGAGGCCAATCTGAAGGGCAATGCCGCGCCGAGAAACCTGGGCTATGACAATCCGCGCCTGCTCCATCCGGGGGCCAAGCGGGCCAACTCCATCACCGCCGACAACGACATCCATGCCGAGGCAGGCCTGATCTGTACCGACTGCCATGTGCCGCAAGGACACAAGATTCCCCGGGGTACCAAAGGGGTGGATCTGGTCGCCACCGATCTGCCGGAGCAGGAGGTCACCTGCGAGGGGTGTCATACCAACGCGGCCCATCTCAAGTCGCCCTATCGGGCCATTTTGAACGGTCATCTGGATCGCGTCTCCTGCGAGGCCTGCCATATCCATAGCCTGGGCGCCGACAGCGTCATGCTGCGCGACTGGATCCACCCGGTCTGGAACGAAGAGGAGGGGGTCTACATTTATCGGGATGTCCTGCGCTCCGGAGATCCGGGCAAGGGCTTTCTCTTCCTGTGGTTCAACGGCAACGGTACCTTCCTGGCCAATGCCCTGGGTGACAACCCCCTGGGTGGCGACGGCTACAACCCCCTCATGAACCAGATGGCACGCATCGATGATCCGCAACTCGTCGAGCAGGTGCGTCAGGCTGCCCTGGAGATCAAGAAAAAGTATCCCACTCTGGATGTGGAGCGCTATGTGCGCGAGGCCACGCAGCCCCTGACGGCCCTCTCGCCCGAGATGTTGGCCAAACGGCAACGCATGGTCCAGGAAAACATTCGCCCCATCATGAAACAGGGACACAGCCGGATCTATCCCTTCAAGGTCTTCAACGCCATCATGTACGAGGACATGTCCAATCAGGGGCCGTTCGGGGCGATGATCCTGCCCTTCGACTATCCTTCGTACTACGAAAAAGGCGATCCTCTGGCCTCCATGACTGTCGCCATCCAGAATCCGATCGTCCGGCGGATGTATCAACTCCCCTTCAAGGGTTACATGATGGACGCCTTCATGAACTATTTTGGCGTCGACAAGTGGTCCGGGATCTATCCCATTGGCGACGATGGCCAGTTGCGCAATGTCGAGTCGCACTGGATGCGGCAAATGGGCACCCTGATGGTCAACCATGGCATCCAGCGGGAAGGGCGGGGGTGTCGTGAGTGCCATGATCCGAACGGGATCATCAACTTCAAGGCATTGGGCTATCCGGAGGATCGTATTCGCGATCTGACCCATCTGCCCGAGTTGGAAAAGATCTCCTATGCCCCGACACCAAAGATCAAAGCCACGACGGGGATGCCGACTCATCATCCGGCGGTTGTCGTTCCGGTTCCCGGCAATACGTTCCCGCCTCCTCCTCCCGCTGCCGGGCGCCCGCCCATGCAGCAACAGATGCCACCCATGGGGTACTATCCGCAACGTGGTTATTGATTCTTGCACCACCATCCCACTGGGGCAAAGCCCCGGTGGGGTTTAGGGCAAGGCCAAAAAAAGTCTGATTTGTAACTATTCAGCGCCCGGCAACGAACCGGGGTCCAGGGGGCTGGCGACCGGACAGGTCCAGGACAGAGTCCTGG
>JADGCJ010000010.1 GCA_015229045.1 Magnetococcales bacterium | reverse complement strand
TGGCCCTGGTGGAGGTCAAAAGCAAACTGCGGAGCGAGGATGTGCGGGACCATTTGGCGCGGTTGGCCGAATTCAAGGAGTTCTTCCCCGAATATGCAGACCGGCGGGTGATGGGAGCAGTGGCCAGCATTGTGATGGAGGGGGGCGTTGATCGTTATGCGATGAGCGTGGGTCTGTGGGTCATCGTCCAATCCGGCGACTCCATGCGCCTAGCCAACGACGCGGCCTTTGTCCCCCAAACTTGGTGAACTCCTGGCCTCTTCGGAAGGCATGAAGCACCTGGCTCGAATAGGAAGGGTGTGTATTGACATTAAGGTGTATCACCAGAAGTATTCCGATATTAAGGTGTATCATACGGGTGGCGAGTAGAACCCGCATAGTGGGTGGTGGTCGGCTGGCTGGAACTCAGCCGACCAATTTCCTGGGGCGACTTTTACCCCTGTAGGCTCCTTGCCATGCTCTGCGATCGTAAGGACACCCTGGTGACGACAGACACCATCAAGGACCGGGTGGTCCGTGGCGAAAGTTTCCCTTTGCCGTATGAGTCTCACTTTAACGATTTTTTCCCGTCAACCCGTTTACCAGCTGGTCCGGGAAGACCAGCGGCATTCAACCGCTCGATGAATTGGCTCTTCCTGTGGCGTTGCGCTGTCTCGACCGACATCGGCTTTTTGCCCGCGCCCTTTGCCGCTGACCGTCGTGCTTTCAGCTCTGTACTTCCGATACCCTTTTCTGTTGCAGAGCGGCGACGTTCGGTCGTTTTGGCTGGTATCGGTTTCTTGTTCGCACTTTTTACCGCCGATCGTGGTCCCTTCGTCCCTGTATTCCCGACATCCCCTACTGCCATGTCGAGACCAAACAATTGGGAAACATCGTCGGTTTCGAGCAGCTTTCCGCTCTTGGAACCTTGTTTGGCCAGGGGCAGGGCCGTCGTGTCGAGACGGGCCACCAAATCATTCTGGTCCACGGCACGCAAGAGGAACAAGAGTTCCGGCTTTTCGTCCAGGCGTGAACCAACGCCATACAACACCGCCGCCACATGCTTGCACATGGAAGCGTAATCCGGACAATTGCATGAGAACTTGATTTCGGACGGCCTTGGAAACAGCCCGTTGTCCTGGCGACAGATGCGGTCCATGACCCCTTTGCTGAAACGCCCCTGCAACAGTTCCACCAGAGAGTCAATTCCGGACGAACAATCAGTACACAGGGCCTTCCATTCGGCTTGCGGTAATGCCCGAATGTTGATCTCAACCCGATACATAGACGACCCGCTGACCATGGCCTGAATCACTCGGGGTGCTATTTGCAGGTCAACCACAGAGCCATTGCGCACATAGGAGCGACCACGGGGCAAACGGTTTTCATAGTCATGATAGCTTTCGAGGTTTTTGCACCACGCCTTGCCCCAGAAAGTAGACGTGATGGTCCGCCCCGCAATGATGACGGGGGCTACGGCGTGGCCCTTTTTACGCAGCTTTTCTATCTCACGCGCTGCCTGCCTGCGGCGCTCGGCGACCGGGACGTAGGGTGCCCATCTCTCATAACGCGACATTTTCTACTCCTCCATCACCGTCTTCAAATCGAAGGCGAGCAACCTCAAAAGCTCGTCGTCCCGCATCTCAGTGACGTTGATTTCGCTGGAGCCGACCAGCAAATCGTTGGTGAGGGCCTTTTTGGATTCGATCATGGCATCGATCTTCTCCTCAAGCGTACCCAGGCAGACAAATTTGTGCACCAGGACATTTTTTTTCTGGCCGATGCGAAAGGCACGGTCGGTGGCCTGGTTCTCCACCGCCGGGTTCCACCAACGGTCAAAATGGACCACATGTGACGCCGCCGTCAGGGTCAGGCAGAACCTCCAGCCTTGAGCGACAACACGAAAAACGGTACGTTTTCATCTTCCTGGAAAGTCTGTACCAGGGTCTTGCGTTTTTTGACCGCCGTTTCACCGTGCAGAACCAGACCCGGACGACCAAAGATTCTCCCCAGGAACGTCTCCAGAGGTGCCGTCGTTTCGCGGAATTGGGTAAAAACCAGCATTTTTTCCTGACGTGCCGCGACCACCTCGGCAATCTCTCGCAAACGGACAAACTTGCCGCTATCCTCCTCTGCCCAGATATGGTCACCCAGCCATTGGGAGGGATGGTTGCAGATTTGTTTCAGGCGCATCATGACCGCCAGGATCAAGCCCTTGCGCTGGATACCCTCGGCCCCTTCCTTCAGTGCCCTGGTCAAATCCGCCACCGTCTGGGTGTAGAGGGCAGCCTGCTTGCGACTCAAGGTGCAGTGCGCCCTGACCTCGGTTTTGTCCGGCAGGTCGGCGATCACCGCTTTGTCCGTCTTCATGCGCCGCAGGATGTAGGGGCGTACCAGCTCGCGCAAGGGACCATAGGGGTTGCACTCACGCTCGGCCAACTTCCTGGCGTAGCCGCTGAATTGTTTGGACGTTCCGAGCAGACCGGGGTTGATAAAATCAAAGATGGACCACAGATCCCCCAAATGATTTTCCACCGGGGTTCCGGTCAAGGCGATACGCGCCTTTGCCTTCAGGGTCTTGACGGCCCGGGTTTGTTTGGCGTTGGGGTTTTTAATCGCCTGCGCCTCGTCGAGAATGACCAGACGCCAGGGTGTTTCCACCAGCACGGACAATCGCAACAGGGTGCCATAGCTGGTGATGGTCAGGTCGATCCCCTTGAACTGATCTGATGTCAGGGCCTTGGTTTGCTCAGTCGGCATCGCGGAGGGGTGAACGATCAGGATGACCAATTCGGGGGCAAAACGCTCGATCTCTGCGGCCCAGTTGGCCAAGAGCGAGGCCGGTGCCACCAGGAGGTTCGGTTGGGTATGCGCATCTTTTTGCCGTTGCACCAGGAGCAGCGACAGGATCTGGATCGTTTTTCCGAGACCCATGTCGTCGGCGAGACAGGCACCCAATCCGAGTCCGCTCAACAAGCGCATCCACTCCACCCCCGCCTTTTGGTAGGGACGGAGTGTCCCCTTGAAGGCCGGGCCGGGATCGACATCGGCACCATTGGGATTGCGCAAGGAGCGCAGTGTATCGGCCAACCAGGCTCCGGCGGTGACCTTTGACCACTCCGTGCTGATGACATCACCGCTCTTGTTCGTGAGTGCGGTACCCGCCAGCATGCGCATGGCCTCGGCGAAGGTCAGCCCACCTGCCGCCGCCAGGGCCTCTGCTTCCTCAAACTGCTGCATGGTCAGTTTCAGACGTTCACGATCAATCTCCACCCATTGGCCACGCAGCAGGATCAGCGTATCGGTCCCGGCGAGCAGCGTGGCGATCTCCTGATCATCGAGCGGCTCTCCCTCCAGCATGACCTCCATGTGAAAATCCAGCAGGCCATCGAGACCCAACTCGGAGGGAGCCTTCTTGCCGACCGTCGCCGTCACTCGTGGTCGTGGTGGTCGCGAGGCATGCCAAGTGGCAGGCATCCGCACCACCACGCCAGACGTTTCCAGATCCGGCATACTGGCGAGGAACAGGGCGGCATCCCCGGAACTCCAGCGCAGAGGATGAAAGATATCCCCCGCATCGACCATCGTCTTCAGCCAGTCGCAACGTTCGGAGGCTCGTTGTACCGGCACCAGCAGCGACAAGAGTTTTTCGCGGTTCGCTGCCCCGGCATAGTCGCGCAAAGCCTGACCGAGGGGTACATGCTGTGCCCTGGCTTCGGCGGAAAGGCGGGTGGTATAGGTGGCCATAAAAGCGAAGGGATGTTCTGGATCGCGTCGGTTTTCTGCCAAATTGAAATGGACTCGTCCGACCAGATTCCAGACCGGGTTCAACCCCTGAAGAAAGGTTTGCAAATCCGTTTTCGCATCGGCGAGCGACTCGGCAAAAGCGGCGTCGAGTTCTCGCCACAAGCCGAGCAAAAGATCGGCATCCAGATACTCTCCCCCCGGCATCAGGGGAGCGGCCAGTACCAGAGAGTCGAGGTCAGCATCGGTCGGTGGTGGAACGACGACGGCCCCGTCCGACACATATGTGCAGAGTCCCGCCACATAACGAGCCGCAAAGCTGCGCCACCACCCAAACAACGGCGGTAACACCCGTCCAACTTCACCCGCACCCAGCTGCATCAGACCATGCCCGGACCCCCTGGCGAATGCTGGAACCAGGCGTGCAGAGATGGTGTCATCCAGGGGAAGGGAATCTTCGGCTTCCTCAAGAACGAGGTTTCCATGTGGAGTCAGACGCAGGCCGTACACCTATAGGCTCCGGTTAAAAAAATCTTGTCCCTACCCAAGTAGTGACTGCCAAAGCAAAAATCCTTTGTATTTTGACGGTTAAATACGGTGAATCGTAGCAGAAAATCGAGCAAGAGGAAATCGCTGAAACGTTTTATAGCGCTTCCAGTAACTACGAAATGTCGTTATAGTTGCCCCATGGACATCGAGTGGGATGAAGAGAAACGACTTATGAATTTGCGCAAGCATCGGATCGATTTCCGGGATGCCGGAGAGGTGATGTCTGGTCCCACGCTGACCATTGAGGATGTCCGATCTTGCGACCGGGGCATAGCCTGAGCCTCTTTGGGGTGGTTGTAGTGAGCAAAGACCATGTGCATGTACTGCTATCCTGTCCACCGAGTATGGCTCCAAGTGAAATCATGAGGCAGATCAAAGGTCGGACGTCAAGTAAACTGTTCGAGGAATTTCCGGCCCTGAAGAAACGGTATTGGGGCCAACATTTCTGGGCGAGAGGGTACTTCTGCGCTACAGTCGGGCAGATGACCGACGAAATGATCAAGGGGTACTTGGAACACCATTTTGAACCGAATCCAGATGATAGATTCAAAGTCGAACCCGGAGAGTAGGACACCATCGACCGGCTTCAGCCGGTATCCAGACTTTCAGTCCGCAATACGAACCCACCCACTTTAGTGGGTGGTTGTTCAGTCCGAGATGCAAAACGATCCCATCTCCAGCGATGGGGCCTTGTTTGCCAACGCCATTCAGTATTGGCGCGAGATCAACCCTGGTTGGACCTATTACGGTTCCGTCGATCCCTCCATGGGTCTCAAAGGCAACTCGCGTAATCCATCGGCCATTCTGGTCGGTGGTTTTGACCGGGAGAGCGGAGTGTTGGTGGTCATCGAGGCACGGATTGGCAAGCTGACGCCCGATAAGATCATCGAGACGGTCATCGACCTGCAAGCCCGGTATTGCAAGCTCTGGCAGCCATCCAGACCGACAGCGGCATCATTCTGCCGGACGGCATGACCATCGAGCTGCTCGATGCCGCCCTGAACACTTTGTCTCCCAAGACCCTGCAAGGGCAGGCCGAGGCCTTGCAGCAACCTGTCATCGACCTGCTCCGAACCGATCCCTTGGGAGCCATGGATCGTCTGGCTGCGCTCTATCCGGATCTGGACGATGCGGCCATTCAGGCCATGCTGACGCGGCTGGTTTTTGTCAGCGACGTGTGGGGGCGGTTCCATACCAATAACTCTTGACAGGATGGAGAAGATCCAGGAACGCGGGTCAGTGTGGTGGGAACAGCTTGAGAATGGCGATAATAAACATGGCTTGTCCGGCGGCCACCCCAAACATCCACTTGATGATGTCGGTTTTGGCTTCGGCAATCCCCAGCTTCAGGTCTGCCTTGGTAGCCAATTCGGCCAGATGCGCATCCTGGGCTTCCTTGATGGTATCGGAGAGAGCCTCGGCTTGCTTCTCGTCGAAACCGGCAGCCTTCAGGCGCTTGATGGCGGTATGGGTGTCAAACGTCATCGTCGTCATGGCAACTCTCCTTTGCCTGAAGGATACCACATCGAGAAGCGTCTCGCACGTCTGGAAACAGACACCTGGGCGCGGCCTGACAGTGGGTTCACACTTTTGTTTGAGGCATTGATTATGGCCTTCGCACCAGAGATGCCAGTGGCCCAGATTGCCGAACATCTTGGAGTGCATGACACCCGGTTGTGGCGCGTCATTCGACATCATGTCTCCGAGGCCAGGAAGGACCTGGACATTACCGAAACGGTACTACACTACACAAGGCGCCATTTGGTTTGTCGACGCTGAGCGTCTTGATTGGTGCCCCCGGCGGGATTTGAACCCACGGCCTACGGATTAGGAATCCGGCGCTCTATCCGGCTGAGCTACGGGGGCCCGGGGCCACCTTAACAGAAATTTGCCATATCTTGCCAGAGGGAGAATTAGGGAGTCTCACATCGATCTGCGGGGCAAAAAAAACCTGGCAGGATGGGCGTGGCAAGCCAATTATCTGGGAGACTCTCTTCGATGTCGCGTCATCCCCACCACACGCCGCTGGGGGGAAGAGGTCGCATGAAGGTCATGGGTTGTTCTTGAATTGCGTTTTGGGGTCGAGGAGTTGCGGACAACTTCTCTTCTGCTTCCAGAAGCGCCATGCGTGCCAGATATGCGCCGATCTCCAGACACCACCGTCTTTTGGTGTCGGGCAGCGCCGCGCCTTGCACCAGGTGCAGTTCGTTCCGCAACAGGTCCAGTTCCAACACGACTCCATCTCCCAGTTCCATCACGACTGCCGAGGGGACGCCGTTCAACCAGCGCACTTCGTGGCGCATGACGCCTCGCCACTTCTTTTTCTCCTTCTGATTGTTTTTTATGGACATATCGTTCCTCCTTGATCTTTTCCCGCGTATATCCTTCTCTTTTGGTTCTCTCTTTCCAATCCCCCGGCTTTTTTCCGGGCCGCGTTCCTTTTGTTGGCCTCCTCGTGTTGTCAGCCCTGGAGTCCTGTTTTGGTGGCTGCTCGGTGTATGTTTTTCTGAGTTCTTGTCTTTGAAATGTTTTTTCGTAGGATCGCCCGGCAATCTCTTTGTTGTGGACAGATCTCTCTTGTGTCTCCGGCTGCGAGTGCCTCCTTAACGTTTCCCTGCGAGTTTCCTGATGCCACAGGCTTGTCTTGACCCATTTTTTCTCTTTTCCTGTTTTTTGTTCCCGGGTCTTTGTGTCAGAGATCTTTTTTTTTCCATCTTCTCTTTTTTTCTCTTTTCTTTCCGTGTTTTTTCTGTTCGTTTCAAATCGGATCAATCTTTTGGCAGGGTCCGGGCGTGCCCGGTAGAGAATGGCCGTATGTCCGATCAGGCCGACGGCTGTACAATGGGTATCCTGTTCGAGCTGCGCTGTCAGCGTTCGTCGCTCTTCCTTGAAGTCATTGAATCGCACCTTGATCAATTCATGGGCGGTCAAGGCTTGCTCCACCTGGTCCAGCAGTGTTGTCGACAGGCCACCGTGGCCAATCAAAACCACAGGTCGCAGGGCATGAGCCAATCCGCGCAAATATTTTCTTTGCCAACCCGTCAGACCCTCAACTTCGGTCACGGTGTTCTCCCTTCGTTGGTTGCAGTCGAATAAAGATGAAAAATCGCCACTGCCCAGGTATCCCCTCAAGAAAGGCCTGGACATGAAAGCCTTTGTCAGAGCAAGGCCTGGACATGAAAGCCTTTGTCAGGGCTTCGCCCCGAACCCCACCAGGACTCTGTCCTGGACCTGTCCGGTCGCCATCCCCCTGGACCCCGATTCGTTGCCAGGTGCCGAACAGTTACGCTATATCTTTTTTCTGACGTCGTCGACCAGGTGCTGCAATTGTCGGTAGGCATTGGCGGGAGCATTGCACCCGTAACGTAACGCCCCATACATGTCACCGATATGTTCGATCTGCATGGCCAGAAGGGGATGGCGTTGCGCTGCCCGCCGGGAAAAATCTTCCGGTCCTTCATGTGGCAGGCGCACCGTACCGCGTTGTGCCAGGTGTTTGCAGTATCGGCGATACAGGCGCACCAGAGGGTCTTCCGAGCATCGATGCCGATAGATCATCCAGCCCGCCACCAGGACCAACAGCAAAACGATCATCAACAACACCAGCAACAAAGCCCACCACCACGGCATGCTCTCTGCCAAACCCAGAGAGAGCCACAGCTCCTGTTGCCGGAGGGTACCATAATTCAAAAAAGACTCCCATCCACGGTCGAACCAATCCTGCAAATCACTTAAAAAATTGGAAAACCAGTCGCCGCTTTCCTGAAAATAGGCCCCTGACCCCATCCCCCGCGACCTTCCCATTCCCAGCCCGCTGGAACCACTGTCACCAAACTGGGGACCATCCATGCCATACAGGGCCTGACGCAGCGAGGTGGGCATTTCGTTCCCATCCTGGGGACGGGGCAACAGCATGAAAAGAACCAGGGACACCGGCAAGGCCTGCAAGACCAACACTCCGGTTCGTCCTGCCAAACGTGACAGGCTTTTCCAAGCCAGTGACCCTCTCCAGGAGGAGGGGGCTTTTTCCGCAAGCCGTTGGGGTGCAGACGACGTCAGCGTCAGAGCGATCAGCAATCCGATCACCAGTAGAACAACCACCAGCAAACGCAATCCGGTCAAGGGGGATTGGTCGTGGTAACACTCCGCCAGGGCAGGCAACAGACTCACCAGCAGCAGGCGCATGCTCTCCTTGCGAGAGTTCAACTCCAGGAGTTTTATGAACAGGATCACGCCAAGAAAACTGCTGCCCAGATCCAGAAGGGGGGTATCCTGGCTGGCTGCCACGACCGAAAGGCAGGCCAGGGTCAGCAAGCCCAAACGAACCCCCTTGCCGCTTTTTGAACGCAGGTGACTGTTCCGTGTCTCTCTCCAGCGGGCAAGGGCGACGAGACTCAAACAAGCCAGGATGATGAGCCACACCGACAGCGCTGCGTGAAACGGCAAATGGACATACCCCGGTCCTGTTGCCAACAACAGCTCTGTCGACAGGAAGAGTGTGACCAGGGGGCCAGGATGATATTCAGTGTGCATTTCCATGCCGAGATGCGTGGTTTTTTAAACCGAACCGCGTCACAAAAAAACTGCATGTTCCAAAGAGGACGTGGTTCAAGGGGGATTCACCCTTTATTTTCGGCCAAACAGAGCCAAGGCTGTCAAACATTGTGTACGGTGTGCCTCTCCTCGGGACGGGGCAATGACTTCGTTCGGCAGGCTCAACCCAAAGGGAACTCCTGCCCTGTCAGCGTCCAGAACCCAGCGGCACAGGCGGGAGAGACGTGCCTCTTCGGCCATGCCGGTCAGACCCTCCCACGCCAGCCATACCACCTGTTGGCCCATGCTGAAAAACTCCCGCACGACGAGACGATCTCGTCGCGCTGACGTTTTCCAGTGAATTTTTTGGAGGGGATCCCCTGGTTGATAATCGCGCAGGTTGGCAAGATCATCTTCGCCACCACCGCGTTGCGAGATGGTCATGTCGCCATCTCCTTTTGCCAGAGGGAGCGGGAGAAGTTCTTGATCCGGTTGTGGATAGATCAGACAGCGCCACTCTCCGGACAGTTTGGCGCGAACCCGTGCCAATCCCAGGGGATAGTCGGTTTCGATCCAGGTCTCTGTCAAGCGGAGCCAGCCGCGTCGATGGGCAGGCACATGGATCTCCTGGACCACCTGAGTAGTCCCTGACCAATCAACCCCCTCGGGCAGAGGAAAAACCTCCTTTGCCGTCTCTGTGCGTGCTCTGACGCGAATGGCCCATCGTTCGTGTTTTGCAGTCGACTCCATGCCCAGGCGGAAGCAGGCGACCTCTCCGGCAAACACCGCCGCAGATGGCAGGGGAGCGACCTGAAGCCCCGAAATATTGCGCCAGGCATGGAGTATCGCCACCAAAAACGTTCCGATGAGCAGGGAAACCAGCCCCAAGGCCAGATTCAGGCCGGTCTGAAAGGCCACAACCAGAATGACGAACAACACACTGACAGCAAACCAGTCATCCCGGTTGAAAACGATTCGCAAACGGTGCCGACCCAAAAACACCGGGGCCGGGCAACACGCCGGAGTCAAGGCATCATTCATGGTCAGGAAACGGGGACCGAAATCAGGAGGTGTTCTCCCGCGTCTCTTCCCGAACGGGCATGCAGACGCAGACGATGCCCCACCACGCTGGGCAGGACCGCCTGAACATCCTCCGGAAGGACATGGGCACGTTCCCCGATGAAAGCCCAGGCCCGAGCCGCTGCCAAAAGACCCAGACCAGCTCGCGGCGACAACCCCCCTTCCCGGAAATCGGCAGAGGTTCGGGAGAAGGCCAGCAGACTCTGAATGTAGTCGAGGAGGGAACCGGCAACATGCGTTTTGGCTGCTGCGGCTTGCAGGGCCACGAGACGAGGGGCATCCAGAAAGGGTCGCAGACGTTGCAGCAATTGCCGCCGGGACTCTCCTTCCAGCAGGGCACGTTCCGCCTTGGCATCCGGCAACCCCAGGTCGATGCACATCAAAAACCGATCCAGTTGCGAATCCGGCAGAGGAAAGGTACCCGCATGCTCCAGGGGGTTTTGCGTCGCAATGACGAAAAAGGGGGTCGGCAGAGGACGGGTCTCTCCTTCGACAGACACCTGGCCCTCTTCCATGGCCTCCAGGAGAGCGCTCTGAACCTTGGGCATCCCCCGGTTGATCTCATCGGCGAGGACCACCGGAGAAAAAATCGGTCCCGGATGCCAGGAAAACTGGCCGCTCTCCCGCGACAAAACCGCTACGCCCAGAAGATCGGCGGGGAGAAGATCGCTCGTCAGCTGAATTCGCTGAAACCCCAACCCCAAGAGGCGCGCCAAGGTCAAAGCCAAAGTGGTCTTGCCAACACCAGGGCGATCCTCGATCAACAAATGACCCCCAGCCAGCAGACACGCCAGGGCCAAACGGATCTGCCGCCCCTTGCCCAGAAGAACCTCCTCTGCCAGGGATAACAGCTTTGCCACTTCTGTCAATTCGTGCTGACTCATGGCGACATCCTAGCACAATTTTCCTTGCAACCCCACCCCCGACGTCACTACAGGGCAATCGCATTTGAGATTTTCGAAGACCATGAATAGTGATTCGGGAACCTGTCAAAACGGGGTCCAGAGAGCTGGCTCCTTGGCGGGTCAAGGGCGGAGCCCTTGCGGGGTTTGGGGCGGAGCCCCAATAAAGTCTTTCATGTCACCCCTTTTTCCCAATCACAAAAAAACGA
Source organism: Magnetococcales bacterium (assembly GCA_015229045.1). Next base: position 47,474 of record JADGCJ010000010.1, on the reverse strand, counting down.
CGTATTTCAAAATAAACGCGGTTCAAGGTCCGATTTTTCAAGCATGCCAATTTCAAATGCGATTGCCCTGGAGACTGCACGTTCCAAAGTAGACGCGGTTTAGTCTGAAATGTATCATGCTCCGCACCCAGGATTGATCGGCTCTCCTGCATTGGCACAGGTAATGATTGTCATGACCTTGACGACAGTGGACGATGGCACCTTGAGATATGGAGTGGGACACATGCGCATTCTTGTAGCTTGCGACCATGGGGCGATCAACCTGAAAGCACAGGTGGTCGACTATCTGCAACAGCGGGGGCATGACGTGGTGGACCTGGGAACGCAGGGTCCACAATCGGTTGATTATCCTGAATTTGCAGGAAAATTGTGCCGTTCCCTGCTGGCGGGAGAGGGTGATCGGGGCGTGTTGATGTGCGGAACAGGCATCGGCATCTCCATCGCGGCCAATCGGTTTCGGGGCATTCGTGCCGCCTTGTGCCACGACGAACTCACAGCGCGCCTGTCGCGATTGCACAACGACGCCAACGTCCTGGTCATGGGGGGACGCACCACCGGACCAGCCACCGCCGATGCCATTCTGGCAGCGTGGCTGAAAACCCCCTTTGAGGGGGGACGCCACGAACGCCGCCTGAACATCCTGGAACAGCAAAACCAGAAGGAAAATCCATGAACACCATGCCTGTGGATCTGCAAATATTTGATCCGGAAATGTATGCCGCCATCCGTGAAGAGCTGGATCGGCAACGCAACCAGATCGAACTGATCGCCTCGGAGAACATTGTCAGCCGGGCGGTGCTGGCAGCCCAAGGATGCGTCATGACCAACAAGTACGCCGAGGGCTACCCCCACAAGCGCTACTATGGCGGCTGTCATTGTGTCGACAAGGCGGAGGATCTGGCCATTGCCCGTGCCCAGCAACTGTTCGGTTGTACCTACGTCAATGTACAGCCCCACTCCGGTTCGCAGGCCAACATGGGAGCCTATCTGGCCATGCTGGAGGCCGGAGAGACCATCCTGGGTATGTCGCTGGCCGACGGTGGCCATTTGACCCATGGCGCCAAGGTCAACTTTTCCGGGCAGATCTTCAAGGCGTTTCAATATGGCCTGAACCTGGAAACCGAACGAATCGATTACGATCAGGTGGCCGCCCTGGCACGTGAACACCGGCCCAAGGTGATCGTGGCCGGGGCCTCGGCCTACAGTCGCATCATCGATTTTCCCCGGTTTCGGGAGATTTGCGACAGCGTGGGAGCGTTTTTGTTCGTGGACATGGCACACTTTGCCGGCCTGGTCGCCACCGGCGAGCACCCCACCCCATTCGGCTATGCCGACATCGTCACCACGACCACCCACAAGACCCTGCGCGGCCCGCGCGGCGGCATGATCATGACCAATCGGGAAGATTTGGCCAAAAAGATCAACTCGAAAATCTTCCCCGGCACCCAGGGTGGACCCCTGATGCACGTCATCGCTGCCAAGGGGGTGGCGTTGAAGGAGGCTTTGCAGCCGGAGTTCAAGCACTACGCCCAACAGATCCGCCGCAACGCCCAGGAACTGGCCTCGACTCTGACAGCAGGGGGGTTGCGCATCGTCTCCGGCGGTACGGACAACCATCTGATGCTCGTCGATCTCACCTCGCGCAACATTACCGGCAAGGATACCGAGGCAGCCCTGGAACGAGCCGGTTTGACATGTAACAAAAATGCCATTCCCAAGGATCCCCGCAGTCCGTTTGTCACCTCAGGCATCCGTCTGGGCACACCAGCCTCCACCACCCGGGGCCTGAAAGAGGCCGAATTCCGGGAGGTTGGACGCATGATCGTCCAGGTGGTCGATGCCCTGGCGCAGGGGGATTCCAGCCAGGCGGAGTCTGCGGTCCGGGAACAGGTACGGGTATTGTGTCAACGGTTTCCGGTCTACCCGGGGTTGTAGACGATGCCCATCGATGTCGTGCAGCAGGATCGCCGGTTCATGGTGCAGGCATTACGTCTGGCGGCACGGGCCGAAGGGCGGACGTGTCCCAATCCCCTGGTCGGTTGCGTGGTGGTGCGTGATGGCCGACGGGTGGGAACGGGGTATCATCGCCGGGCAGGGGAGGCGCATGCCGAGGTGGAAGCCCTCAACCAGGCCGGCGATCTGGCCCGGGGAGCGACGGCCTATGTGACCCTGGAGCCATGCAGCCATTTTGGCCGCACCCCCCCTTGTGCCGATGCCTTGATCGATGCCGGGGTGCAGCGGGTGGTGACCGCCATGCAGGATCCCAACCCCCTGGTCGCGGGACGCGGTCTGCAACGTTTGCGGGAGGCAGGGATCGAAGTCGTCCTGGGAGTGGAAAAAGCCGCAGCGACCCGTCTGAACGCCCCTTTCCTGACCTGGATGACCCAAAAACGACCCATGATCACCATCAAGGGGGCAGTCTCCCTCGATGGCAAGATTGCCACCCGCACCGGCAAAAGCCAGTGGATCACCGGCAAAGATGCCCGTCTGATGGTGCAGCGCCTGCGGGATCGGCACGATGTGGTCATGGTGGGCAGCGGCACAGTGCTGGCTGACAACCCTCTCCTGACCTGCCGTCTGCCCAGGGGACGCAATCCGGTCCGTCTGGTGTTGGACTCCACCCTGCGCGTGTCGACCGATGCCGCCCTTTTCTCCGTCTCCCCGCCGGCTCCGCTCTGGATCGCCACCACTCCCCGCGCCGATCCCCTCCGCATGCAGGAATTGGGCACTCTCCCCGGCGTGGAGATTCTCACCTGTCGTGCCAACCAGGAGGGCCGCGTCGATCTGCACGATCTGATGGGCATCCTGGCCCAAAAAGGGATCCTCAGCATCCTGTCGGAAGCAGGAGGCATTCTGACCCATGCCCTGCTGGAGGCCCGTCTGGCGGATCGCCTGGCCCTGTTCATGGCCCCCCTGTTGATCGGCGGGCGGGAGGCTCCCGGTTTCCTCGACCGGCTGGGCATCGACCGTCTGACCGCCGCGCCTGGCTTGGAACACATGCAGGTGCAACAGGTGGGAAAAGACCTCCTGCTCACCGGCGATCTGCGCTATCCCGATCAGCCAAAATAGGGAATCAGAAAAAAAATACAGGCATGAAAGACTCTCTCGGGGCTTCGCCCCAAACCCCTTTTCAGAAAAAAAATACAGGCATGAAAGACTCTCTCGGGGCTTCGCCCCAAACCCCTTTTCGGAAAAAAAGATTTTTATTGGGGCTTCGCCCCAAACCCCACCAAGGGGGCAGGCGGAGCCTCCCCCTTGGATCCCCCAACCACTCTCAATGATTTTTCAGCCCCTTCAACGGTATTTTTCAGCAACATGGCAATGGTCATGGGACCAACCCCACCAGGAACCGGAGTGATGGCCGCAGCACGTGACCGGGCAGTGGTAAAATCCACATCACCGCAAAGAGAACCCTCCGAAGTACGATTCATCCCGACGTCGATCACCACGACCCCCTCTTTAAGCCATGCCCCGGGAATCAATCCCGCCTGACCAACGGCAGCCACCAGAACGTCAGCCCGGTTGACCACAGCAGCCAGATCAGGCGTTTTGGAGTGACATATGGTGACCGTGGCATGGGCAGCCAGAAGCATCAGAGCGACGGGCTTGCCGACAATATTGGATCGCCCCACGACAACGGCATGTTTTCCCGCCGGATCGATGCCGCTGTAACGCAAAAGTTCCATAACCCCCCAGGGAGTGCAGGGTCGGAAACCAGGGTTGCCAGTGACCAGACGTCCCATGTTGAAAGGATGAAAACCATCGGCATCCTTGTCGGGGGAGATCCGTTCCAATACAACGGAGGATCTGATCTGCCGGGGAAGGGGAAGTTGCACCAGAATGCCATGCACGGCAGGATCGCGGTTCAGGCGATCGATCAGATCCAACAGGTCGCTTTCACGGGTCTCGGAGGCCAGTTCGTGAGAAAAGGAGACGATGCCAACCTCGGCACAGGCACGCTTCTTGTTGCGCACATAAACCTGCGAAGCCGAATCGTTGCCCACCAGAACCACAGCCAGACCCGGTTGGAGCTGGTGCCGTTGTCGCAGAAAATCGATCCTGTTTTTCAACTCTTCCCGGATTTGTCGGGCGATTTCCTTGCCATCGATGATCGTTGCCATGCCGTGTCTCCTCCCGAATGAACAATCAACGCTGTCCACCAAAACCTGTCGTGACGGCGTCCACGTGAACCATCACTTGTTCCATTAAATTCATAAGCAAAATCATGCGTTTTTCCATGATTGCATGGTACATGGTCATGCCATCCACCGCCTTGCTCGACCCCCTTGGATTGCCCGTCTCATGATTGCCGATTGACGCTTCCAACACCCCCTGGGTCAGCTCCTGCATCTGCCGCAAGAGTTCGCGCAGGGTTTCGCTGTGCTCCCGCAACAAAAGCCGCCACTCCTCCAGGGAGTCGGTTTGGCGCGCCTTGGCCATTTGCATGCGCAGGGACTGAACCCGCTCCTCCATGCCGACAAAACTTCTGTTCATCTGCTCTGTTTGTTCATCCAAACTGCCGCGTGATTTTTCTGCCTGCCCCCGACCCTGATCGGATGGTACACCAGGGTCGGCCTGTCGATTGACACGCGCCGGCTTGCCAGCAGAAACCTCTGCCCATGACGGCAACACAACAATCCAGGAGAGGCAAACAACCACCGGAAAAACGAATCGACCGACCTTCATGGGAGTTGCTCCTTGTCTTGGGATCCTGATTTCAATCAACCCGCACCTTTGGTATAATGAAAAGGTGTCAGGCGTCAACCAAGACTCCCCCCACGGCGGCGATCACCAACTCCGTGACCGGCCTGGACAGGATGGGGTACTTGCCTCCCTCACCGGGAAAGGATCCTTTGCCATGCCAATCCAAAAAGAACCGTTCACGCAGAAAAAACAGATAAATTATTTGATTTTATTTGGATTTTTTTTATTATTGTTCGGCTGTCAGGCCTCCCCGTATTCAACCGGGGATCTCATCAATCTGGCCAGCGAATCCGTGGAGCTGCATAACGACACCAAGGCCGAAAAATACTACCAACAAGCCCTGGAACAGCAGCCGGACAACCCTTTCGCCCTGTACAATCTCAGTCTTCTTTATCGCCGCAACAAGCGTTTCGCCGATGAGGAGGCCATCCTCAACCGGCTTTTCGGTTCTGACATGTTTCCAAACGGCAACCTGGAACAGGACAGCGAAGAGGATGCCAGGCGTCGCGCCCGGGGTTTGTCCCCCTTGCGCGATTTCATCATGGCTCAATGGATGACCAAAGGCGACTATCGGGAATCGGCCCTCGCCCTGCGCCCGGACTTGAAAAGGGGACGCGATGTCTATTTCCAATATTGCTCCGAGAAGTGTCATCAGCCGGATGGCTGGGGAACACCGGATGGAAAAATTCCCCAGATTGCCGGGCAACATCGGACTGTGCAGGTCAAACAGCTGGCCGACATCGCAGCCAAAAACCGGGACAACCCCACCATGTTCCGCTTTTCGCTGCCCAATGAGGTTGGCGGCTATCAGGCCATCTCTGATGTGTCGGCTTATATCGCCACGCTGCCCATGAATCCGCAAAACGGCCATGGTCCGGGAACCAACCTGAAACACGGAAAGAAAATTTTTCACGACTATTGCCGTTCTTGTCACGGCGATCATGGTGAAGGCAAACCCGATGACTACTACCCTCTGCTCCAAGGGCAACACTACGAATACATGCTGCGCCAGATCACCTGGATGAAAAACGGCAAACGCCGGGCCATTCATCCCCTCAAAATGAAACAGATCAAGTATCTGGCAGAAGGAGACATGCTGGCTGCACTGGATTATGTGTCCCGTCACTCTCCTCCCTCGGTGCTGGTGGCCAGACCAGGCTGGAAGAATCCCGATCTGCTGGGACGGGAAAAACACGATGCTCCAACGGAGAAAATGGATGGGGAGGGGTTGTTCTGATTTTAAATTTTTTGCTCTTTCTCGGCCAGAAACTGACAAAACCGACGATCAGACACAGAAAAATGCGTATTGACCCACTCAAAAAGGTAATCCAACATTCTTCTCGCCAGCAAGACTCTCTCCAGATTATCATCGACAGCCATGAGCCTCTCCCGAAAATCACTCATGCTGTTCTCGAATGTTCGATGCAGCACGGCATGGGACGCCGCCTCGGAAAACTGATGCACCTGCATCAACTCCTCTTCGTATGAAAAATGCGTGGCCATGTAATCGTCGAGCAGCTTGAAAATGCTTTCGAGGTGCGCCATGTCGATCACGGGATCGTGTTCATCCCTGCTTTTCTTGACCAGGCGATGCAATCCGGTTATGACAAAAAAGAGCATTTCATGCTGAAAATCAATCTCCGCATGACCAAGAAGAATTCTCTCCGGCAAAAACTGGTATTTCATCTGGCAAAACTCCCCGCGATTTCCTGGTTGATACACACGAAAACGCCTGTTCCCTCCCCCGCAACAGCGCACCGAACCCGGAATGGTCGTCCGTAGATGGATCGACTCACCATAGTCCATTTCAGGGTATAAATCCATTTTTCCTTTCTGTTGCATCGACGAGGGATACCTTGTGGCCATGCAAGGTTTCCGCTAGGGTAGCGGACGACTTGGGGAGGGGCCTCCCCGGCACGAACACTCATTTTATTCAACTGAGGTTACATCATGTTCGAAGGCGTTATTTGCGCCTTGATCACCCCTTTTCGGGACGGTCGTGTGGACGGCCAGTCCATGCGGCGTCTGATCGACTATCAGATCAGCCAGGGTGTCCAAGGCATTGTTCCCTGTGGAACCACCGGCGAGTCGGCAACCCTCTCCCATGACGAACACAGAGAGGTGATCACCCTCTGTCTCGAACACGTCAACGGGCGTGTGCCGGTCATTGCCGGAACGGGTTCCAACTCCACGTCGGAATCCATCGCCCTGACCCGCTTTGCTCGCGAGGCGGGGGCCAGTGGTGCCCTTCTCATCACCCCCTACTACAACAAACCCACGCAAAACGGCCTGGTAACCCACTATCGCGCCGTTGCCGAAGCGGTGGATATTCCTCTGGTACTCTACAATGTGCCAGGGCGGACCGCCGTGGACATGCAGGCGGAGACCGTGGCTCGTCTGGCGGAACTGCCCAACGTGGTTGCCGTCAAGGAGGCCACGGCTGGCATGGAACGCGCCTCGACCATTCGCGCCTTGTGCGGCGACAAGATCACCCTGCTCTCGGGCGATGATGCCACCTTCATGCCCTTTCTGGCGGTCGGTGGACGAGGTGTGATCTCGGTTTCCGCCAACGTTGCTCCGGGTCGTATGGTTGCCATCTACAGGCAGTGGCAGGCCGGTGCCAGCAAAGAGGCTCTTTGGGAGCACGATGCCCTTTTGCCGCTCAACCAAAAGCTCTTTTGCGAAACCAACCCCATCCCCATCAAGGCTGCCGCTCACATGTTGGGGTTGTGTGGACCCGAAATTCGTTTGCCCCTGACACCCATGTCCGACGTTCATCGGGAGCCTCTGCAACGCATTCTGCGCGATCTGGGACTGTTTGAACGGGTCAGCCCCTTCATCAAATAGCGCACGATCCACCCGGTTCTTCTTTCGTCGCCAGGCAGGAGGGGCACAGCCCTTCCTCCTGGATCTCTATCCTGGTCTTTCAAACATTGTAATTATTCAGAACCCGGCAACGAATTGGGGTCCAGGGGGCTGGCGACCGGACAGGTCCAGGACAGAGTCCTGGTGGGGTTCGGGGCGAAGCCCCTCCTGGACCACCCCGGTCTTTCAATAGTTTGAAAAACGACGCACCTCGACATGAAGTATCAAAAATTATTGATTTTATCTTTGACGACCGCCCTGATAGCCCTGTTTTTCTTTCTTCTGCTGCCGCATCTGCCGGGAGGCCATCGACACAAGAGTCTGAAAGAGAACCCCACCGACCTGGACAACCTCCTGGCTCGTGGCAAACGGGCCGCATTGGCCTGTTCCGGCTGTCATGACCTCTCCCCGCGACGTCACCTGGGCAAAAAAGGTCCACCGCTTTGGGGTATCATCAACCAGCAGGCGGGGCGTTTTCCGGGGTTTGCCTACACCAGGGAGTTTATCGATGTTTCCGGCAAAAGTTGCCTGGTCTGGACCGAAGGGGCCATCAGCCGCTTTCTGACCAACTCGCATACCCTGTTTCCCGACACCTCCGTCAAGCATCCCATCGTGAGAAATCCCCATGATCGTCGCGCCTTGCTCGTCTATCTGCTCACCCTGGCCGATCAGGGGGCGCGTTCCCCTGCGACGTCGGTTCTGACAAAAAAACGCGTCGATGAAAATGATGACGAAATCGGTGAAATCAAGGCAGAATCAATGAGCATCGGTGCCCATGAAGCAGAAAAGTGTCGCGCCTGCCACGACTTGAGCGATCACCAGCGCAATCTCGTCGGTCCACCCCTGTGGGGCATTGTTGGACGCACCGCCGGTTGGGCCAGCGGTTATTGCTATTCGGTACCCTTTTTACAAGGGACCGGACAAAAACTGGTTTGGGATGAACAAAATCTGTATCTTTTCCTCAAGGCACCCAAAACATTCATACCCGGCACGAAAATGTTGTTCGACGGCGTTCCCAAAGCCGAATATCGGGTCGGTCTGATCGGTTATCTGCGTTCCCTCAAACCGCACAGGTTTCACCCATGAGCATCAAGATCATCGCTGACAATCGCAAGGCACGCTTCAATTATGAAGTCATGGAAAACCTGGAGGCGGGAATCATTTTGCTCGGTACCGAAGTCAAATCCATGCGAACCGGCAAACTCAACCTCAGCGACTCCTACGCCATCATCCAGGTCGGGGAGCTGGTCTGGCTCAACGCCAACATTCCCCACTACGCGCATGGCAACATTCACAACCACGACCCCCTGCGCACGCGCAAGCTCTTAGTCCATAAACACGAGCTGCGCCGCCTGATCGGTATCACCCAGGAAAAGGGCCTGACCCTGATCCCCCTGAAAGCCTATTGGAAGGGGGGACGGGCAAAACTGGATATCGGGGTGTGTCGCGGCAAGAAACTGCACGACAAACGTGCCACCGAGCGGGACCGTGATTGGCAGCGGGAAAAAGAGCGGTGGCTGAAAAATGGGTGATAAAAAAAAATTATTAAAAGACTGGGATGGAGGTCCAGGAGGAAGGGCTGTGCCCTTCCTCCTGGTGGGGTTTGGGGCGAAGCCCCAATAAAGTCTTTCATGCCAACATTTTTTTTGACCACAAAGAAACGACACGTTTCAAAGAAGACGCGGTCTAAAAGTTTTCAAACTCATCATCTTTGTGGGATCCATGCGCGTCCTGCATGTCCAGGTCAACACCGGAACCCACACCCTTGCCACCTGATGCCGGCTTTCTGGCTGCCGGTTTCTTGGCGGATGGCCTGGCCTGATGGGTCAATTGCAGGGGGGTGGCTGGTTTATGGGCCGCCCTCTTTTTGGGCTGGGCAGCACCACGAGACCCTTCGCCAACCCGGAAAAAGCTGATGGCTTGCGCAAGTATTTCCGCCTGGGCAGAAAGCTCTTCGGAGGTGGCGGCCATCTCTTCCGAGGCACCAGCATTTTGCTGAATCACCTGGTCCAACTGCTGGATGGCCGTGTTGATTTGCTGCGCCCCCAGGGTCTGCTCCTGGCTCGACGAGGCGATACCCTGGACCAGCTCCGCCGTCTTGCGAATATCCGGCACCAGCTTGCTGATGATCCCCCCGGCTTTTTCCGCCACCTGAACGCTGGTTGCCGAGAGGTGGCTGATCTCTCCGGCAGCCATCTGGCTGCGTTCGGCCAATTTGCGCACCTCGGCGGCGACCACGGCAAAACCCTTGCCATGTTCGCCGGCACGGGCAGCCTCGATGGCCGCATTCAGGGCGAGCAGGTTGGTCTGCCGGGCAATCTCTTCGATGATACTGATCTTGCTGGCAATCTCCTTCATGGCGGTCACGGCCTCATTGACGGCATTGCCCCCCTCTTCGGCATCCTTGGAGGCCTTGTGGGCAATCTTTTCGGTAGCCTGGGAGGTCTCTGTGTTGTTGGCAATGTTGGAGGCCATCTGCTCCATGGCGGCGGAGGTCTCTTCGACCGAGGCGGCCTGTTCGGTCGCCCCCTGGGAGAGATTCTGGGCACCATCGGAGAGTTCATTGCTGCCGGCGGCGACGTGATCGGAAGCATTGCGGACATCGTTGACCACCTCGCGCAGCTTTTCCAGCATGCCGCGCATGGCCTCGGCCAACTGGCCGACCTCATCCTTTTGGCGCAAATCGATGGTGGCGGTCAGATCCCCCTCGGCGATCGACCTGGCGAAAGCAACCCCCTTGAGCAGTGCAGAAACGATGGCATTGGTGATGACAAACGCCACGATCAGTCCCAGAACAATGGCCAGAATGCCACCAGAAGCGATCATGGTGTTGGCCGAAGAGATCACACCCCGCATTTTTCCTCTTTGGTCCTTGATGGCTTCATCGGCATACTTGACTGAATCGTTGGCTGCGGCCGCCATGATTTTAAACACTTCTTCCTGTTTTTTCATGTGGCTGTGGTAGTCGTTGAACAGGGTCTCATAAACACTTATGGAAGCCAGCAATCTCTTGCCCTGTTCCCTGTTTTTCTCCTGCTTGAAACTTGCAATCATCTCCTCGATGTCTTTTTTGATTTTCGTGACATCCGATCGGACGAGTTCGGCATATTTTCCATCATGACTGATGATCAGTTCTTTTTCGTTCTTGCGCACACCCTGAAAACTGATTGTCAGATCATTCGCTTTTTCCGTTTTTGTGTATTTATCGAGTACCTTTGCAAAAACCTCCTTGCGGTTGGCAGCGATATTGTCATCTTTTTCCGCCTTCTCCAGGATCTCCTTGAGTTGTACTCCCTGCTCCTCTTCCATGGCCCTGGTTTCGGCAAGCGCGGCATTTGCGGCCTCCTGCATCTTGTCCATGGTCGCCTCACGCTTATGGGCCAGATCGATGTAAACCTGGAGTTCATCCCGGTAGGTGGTCGCAGCCTTGACGATGGCCTCCATCTGTGCCCTGTTGGCCGGGTCCGTGAATTTTTCCCGAAGGGCCGTGGCCTCTTTCCTCATCTCGTCAAGTTTGGCGGTAGATTTCGTGGCTTCATCGGCCTTCTTGTTGTCGAGCATGAAGTTGCGCAGGGACATACGCGCATCGTTCAACAAATCCCCAATCTGGCCGACAGCTTCGAGCTTCATGGTGCGATCCGAAACCCCGGAGATGCCGTTCCATCCGGCCAACCCGGTCAGCATGGTCAGCAACAGCACGATGCCAAACCCCAGACCGAGTTTGAATGCCAATTTCATATCTTTCATGATTTTTTTTCCCCTCTCTGTACCCCGCCGCTGGATCGCAGCTCGCGACGAAAATCCGTTTTGCCGATTTGCAAAAAAAATGAAAACCCGATCGATCCGAGGTTAGTCCAAATGACTTTCAGAAAGTTCCATATCCCATGATTTTTTTAAAACAACAATGGCAAGCGGACTTTATCCATGACTTCACGTTTTATTTTACGTTTTATCTACAACAAGATAAATCAGTCTGACGCATGTATCATCCTGTCGCTACTTTCCGGCCCGGTTGCGTATCATAAGCTTGATCCCCAGACGATACAATACGGCCTGTAACCCGGGATCGGTGATCGATGCCACCATGGACTGAACCCGTTCAACCTCGCCGGGCAGGGGAGACGGCCAGGGGTGAAGATCCGGAGAGGCCGGACACTGAACCCCTGGCAACAGGCGCAAAGTGCCCTGTTTCAGGTTGATTTGTTTCAGTTCGCCCGGAGGCAGCAGGGGGGCGAGACGTTCCAGCAGATCGGGTTTGATAAACTCCAGTTCGCTTTTCCAGGCGGGGGAGTCCACCCGGATCGTCAAAGTTCCGTCACTCAAGCGCAAGGGTTCGGTATGCCGGGCCAGGAGTGGACCAACCACCTCGACCCATTCGCGCCACAGACGCTGGGCACGACCAACCGGGTGATCCAGCAGCTGGCCGGTTACCTGGGTGATGACCTCCCTCAGAGGAATCAGGCTTTTTTGTGAGCGTGGCGGCATGGGATGACATCTGCTTTGTGTCAGCGAAACTTGATGGCAACCCCTTTCAGGACACGAAAGACCTCTTTTTCATTGATCCCCATGGGGTTGTTGACAATTTTGCGTCCCTCCTGATTTTGATCGACGATGATGGCATCGGCACCAATGGTGGTGGCCTTGGCCCGCATGTGTTCGACCATCTGGATGCCGGAGAGAACCTCCTCCGTAGCCAGGGTTTCCAGTTGGGCAATTTCACGATAAGGGCGCTCCGGAGGTTTGGAAAAGGCCTCCACCACCCGACTGGGAGGGATGCGCTCCGACGGATCCACCAGCGACATGTTGGTGACAATTTTGCCCTTTCCTGCGCAGGAGACCAGAAACAGAGTCAACAGGACAAAGGTCAGAAATTTTGAACCGATCGCCATCGATGCTTCCCCCATCCAAGCCAGGCAAAAAAACGGCCCGATAATTGCGACTCCCTGAGCGGGGCATGGAATATGACACGCCAGGACAGCATCGCCTGATTAAACTGGATTCCTCGCGTAGACGCAATATTTTATACCCCGGGGCGACATGCCAAATGAACAGGGAATGTTCGCAAGGAAGGAAATTTGTGTTCGAGGGAATGGGAAAGGAGAGGTGTACCCATGTTCGAGAACAAGCGGCAAAGGCGAAAGTGGGCTTTGGTACTGGCGGCGAGTCTTGGCCTCGGTCTGTTGCCGGGATGTGCCAGCCAGTTGGAAGAGAGTCCCGTCTACTATGTGGACGCCCGCTCCTCGCAGATCAACGATTCCTATACCGCCACTCCTGCCAGTGCTGCTGTCGAAAAGCTTCGGCCCAAAACGGTTGTTCCACCGTCGGCCAGAGCGTCCCGCATGGCAGGCCAGACCGAAGTTGGTGGATTGCCAATGACGCCCCCTCCCCTCCCGGCAAAGAGACCGGCTGCCAGGGTCTCCGAGCAGGCCGAGGTCTCTTCGCCTCCGTCCCCGGCAAAGTCCAGGGAGAAGGTTGCGGGCGGGTCGCAACAAAAAAAGGCTCCAGCCATGGAGGCTGCCCTCCAGAAACCGGCAGGCCTGAAAGAGAACACCTCGGGTATTTTCGGCGCGAAGTCGGATGAAAACGCTCCTGTCTTGCCGGGAGACCAACGTTATTACATCGATTTAGGCAGTTTCCAGGACCAGGAGAGCGTCTCCCAGATTGCCAGTCGTTTGACAGACTTGGGTCTGCCCATGGAGAGGAAGGCCATTCGCGTGGGTGAGAGAACCTTTTTGCGCCTCACCGCCGGGCCTTTTCCTTTCCGCGCCGAGGCAGAATGGGCTGCGGCCCTGCTCAAAGAAAAGACCGGTATGGAAGGAACCATCGTCATGTGATCTGTGATCGGGTTTCAACTTTCGGAGTTTTTCCCTCCCTGCCATATCTGCCGACACCGCAGCGTTTGCTGCGGTTTTTTTTTGCTGATAAACTGCGCCCGCGTTGGAGTGTGTATTTCATTGGCGAACGAGAAAAATGTTGGCATGAAAGGTTTTATTGGGGCTTCGCCCCAAACCCCATTGGGGCTTCGCCCCAAACCCCACCAAGAAGGGCACAGCCTTTCCTGGACCATCCCAGTCTTTCAATAATTTAAAAAAACGACGCATTTCTAAATGGATAGGGACGGATCGTTCCTGATTTGCACCAGACAACGGGAAAACAGAAACATGCAAGCTGAACAATTCGCTTTGACGATGCCGGATGGCGCCACCCGTTTCCTGGCCAGGGGATGGTTGTTGTTGGCCCTTTGGTCTTTGATCGGGGCTGGTCTGGTGGTGATTTTGGTGGTTCTTGCCCGAACTCCGATCATCAGCAACCTGATCCCCTGGACCGGCTCTTTCAAGACCGCTCTGGTCATCCATGTGGATCTTTCCGTTCTGGTCTGGTTTCTTGCTTTTGCCGGTCTCATGGGAAGTCTGGTTCTGCCCCAGGGGAGGCCCGGCTGGGGATTTCCGGCTCTGGGATTGGCTACAGTGGGCGCCGTCATCCTTCCTTTTGCACCGTTTCTGGGGGTCGATGCCCCTTTCATGAACAATTACATACCCATCCTGGAGAACCGGGCTTTTTTCGTGGGTTTAGGGCTTTTTACCGGCGGGTTTCTGCTCATGGCCGGGCAGGTTGCTCTCACCCCCAACCCTGCGGTGGGGATCTCCCCTGCCGAGCGTGTCCTGCGTTTCGGTTTGCGCAGTGGCATGGCCATCGCCTGGCTGGCAGCCTCGATCTGGCTTTGGACCCTTCTGGTCATTCCGGCCAGCCAGGGTGTTGCAGCACCATTCCGGGAGTCCTGGTATGAGGTTCTTTTCTGGGGTGCGGGGCACGTTTTGCAATTCACCCATACTCAGATCCTGCTTGTGGTTTGGCTGTGGCTCGCCAGCCTGGCCGGAGTTCTTCCCAACCCCCGGCCTCGTCTTGCCTTTTTTGCCCTGATTTTGGGTCTCTTGCCGGTATTGCTGGCTCCGGTCATCCATTTTTGGGTCATGCCGGTGGATGGTGTCGCCAACCGCATCGCCTATAGCGACCTGATGCGTTTTGGCAATGGTTTGGCCACGTTGCCGGTGGGACTGGCCCTGGTCGTCGCCTGGATGACGCAGCAATCCGACACAGTTTCCGATCATCGTCCGCAACGTCTGGCCTTGATCCTCTCTTTGGTACTTTTTGGTGTGGGTGGCGTCATTGGTTTTCTGATCCAGGGGATCAATGTCACCATCCCTTCCCACTATCATGGTTCCATCGTGGCCATTACTCTGGCTTACATGGGTTTGACCTACCACCTGCTGCCATTGTTGGGTTGGCGGCGTCCCTGCCCGATCTGGTCTTCCTGGCAACTCCTTCTCTACAGCGGCGGATCATTGCTGCATGTGGCTGGATTGGCTTTGGCCGGGGTTTATGGCATTCAGCGCAAGACTGCCGGTGCCGAGCAGCATTTGAAGAGCTTGCCGGAAAAGTTGGCCATGGGGTGTACGGGGTTGGGAGGGGTGTTGGCTGTGGCAGGGGGGATCATCTTTCTGGTGTTGACGATTCGCGCTTTGCGCTCCGACAAAGTGTAACTATTCAGCCCCCTGGACCTCGATTCGTTGCCGGGTACTGAATAGTTACGGCGGTTGTTTTTTGTCATGGACTGGAATCCGCAAACGGTACAGGGCATAGCGATGGTTCAATTCCCGATGCTCTTCGATCAGGTCATGAGGGAATGTATCGAGTATCTGCCTGCAAAACCGCTGTTGCTCGATGTCGGCGACGTTGCACCAGAAATTGAAGTGAAAATAGATGCCGCCAGCATGGTTCGGGGATAACACCCTCTCGAAATAGAGGGGGTCCGAGAACAGCAGGTAGGCCTGGGCGGCGTTGTGACCCCACAGTTGAAACATGTTGGGGTTGTGAGTGACAACCAGGGACTCCGGAGGGAGTCTGGACGCCATGTCACGGGCGAAACGGTGGTCGGCCCTGGCGGACCATGCCTCGTAGGTGGTGGCGCGTATCTGGGGCAGGTAGGCGAGGTGCGTCAAGAGGATGATCGTACCCAGCAATCCGACAGCTTTGTATCCGGTCAAACGGGATCGCTGTTCCAGGAGGCGGGTGACCCGTTCCGCACCCACACCCGCCAGGGTTGCCAGGGGGAGGGCGGAAACCACGGCATAACGCATGTCAGCTCCGTAGGTGTAACTGCCGGCATAGAAAAAAATGAAAACCCCCCAGAAAAGCAAAAACCACAGTCCCACCATGAGACGATCCAACCGACGTTGACCGGGCCAGAACAGACCCGCCAGGGCCAAAAGGGTCAACAGGAGCGGAAAATGGCGATTGTCCAGGTAGTGCCAGCCATTGACCGGCAGATTGAGGAAAAGATAGTCCAGACTGTAGGGCTTGCCGGTGCTGCCCCAGGGGTGATTGTGAAACAACCCCATGTGCAACCCGAATGGCCATGCCAGCAACAGGAACAGGGTTGCACAGCCCCAAACAACGGGTTGGTACAGCATGCGTGGACGGTGTATCAGGAGGGTGAGCAGCACCACGGGCAGAATCAGAATCGATTCCGGTCGAAAATGGAGCGAGAATGCAGTCAATGCCACCAGGGGTACAAGGCTGACGGCGGATTTCTCATGGAGATGAAAAAAAGTTGCCAGAACCACAACTGCCGTCATGACCGCTGCTCCGGGTTCGGCGGCGGTCGTGTTGTACCAGTGCGCATTTTGCGGGGTGAGAACGGCAGCCAGGGCGGCCAACAATCCGGCGCGCCAGCTTCCGCCGACGTGGCGCCCGATCAGCATGACCGTCAGGGCGGCCAACCCCATGAGCAGATTGTTGAGAATGAAAGCCGCCGTTTCCGAAACCCCGGCAAGCCGAAACATCAGGCTGGCAAGAAAGGGAAAACCATTGGGTTGCTTGTTGTACTCCCAACGATCACAGTGATAGACACCGTAGTCCGTACCACCGGCATTGCACATCTGGGTCCGTCCCAGGTGAGTCATGTTCTGGGCTATGTTGAGGTAGATGGTTTCATCGTAGTAGATGCGATGGGTCTGGGGTGCAGTCAGGGCCGGATAGAGGGCACCCCCGAGAAAAATGACCGGCACACTCCAGGCGACACGCCGGGGCATGCCCTTCAGCAATCCTCGCATGGCGTCCAGGTTGAGGATCACTCCCGCAACAATCAGGGTCGCGATTCCACCAAGACAGGTGTTGGTCCAGGTGATCAACCACTCCTGTCGTTCCGCATGTGTCGTGAAAAACAGATCGATGGAAAAACAGGCCGCTGCGGTAAACCCCGACACAACCAATGGAAGCGGTATGCCGGACAGGCGTTTCATCGCCAGATCACATGCTGGCCCATGATGAGGCAGGGCAGGGATGTGCTCCGAAAGGTACGCAGGGCATCTTCGGGGGTCCGCACCAAGGGTTCACCATGCGCATTGAAGCTGGTGTTGAGAAGAACGCCCAGGCCGGTGAGGCGTTGCAACTCCAGCAGAATGCGCGCAAACGGATCACTCCCCGGTGCCACCATCTGCGGACGACACGATCCCTCCTGACCGGAAACAGCCGCCAGCCGTTCCCGAAACTCCTCGCGGAAATGGTAGGCGGAGGTCATGAAACGGTCCGGCGGACCCTGGTAGTCGGCCAGTAACCGTTCAGCCTCCGACTCCAGCATGCTGGGACAGAAGGGCTGGTACCAGGTGCGTTTTTTCAGGGAGAGGTTCAGCAGCCGTTGCAGACCGGGCCGGTCGGCCGGGGCGAGGATGCTGCGTCCTCCCAAGGCGCGGGGACCATACTCCATGGCCCCTTGAAACCAACCCAGAATGGTTCCTTCCGCCAGCAAGCGGGCGGCTTCGGCCGAGGGGTCGTCCACCCGACGGTGATGCAGGTTCGGCGCAGCCCGCAGGGCATCTGCCATGGCAGTGGCATCGAAGGACGACCCCAGGTAGAGATGTTCCAACGCCGGGAAGGATTCCTCGGGGGTCATCTGCCGGTGATGGTAAACCGCCGCCCCCACCGCCAATCCGCCGTCTCCCATGTGGGGAGAGACAAAACAGGCGTCAACCTCCGGCATGGTGCGAATCAGGCCATTGACCTTGATGTTGGCGAACAGGCCACCGGCCAGGACCACACGCCGTTCCCCGGTGAGCGTCACGGCGTTGCGTACCAGTTGGAGAACATGGTGTTCCAGGGTACGCTGCGCCATGCAGGCGAACTGTTCCGCAGGGGTGCGCCAGAGGATCCGGGCCAGCTCCCGGCAAAGGGACTGGCCGCGCAGAGAGCAGGTGATGTTCAATCCCGAGACACGAAACAATTTCAGCAGGGGATTTTGCTCATCGGCGACGGGCAGGGCGTGGTCGGCCAGGGCCATCACCTTGCCTTCATCTTCCAGTTCTCGCATGTTGAGAAGAGTGGTGACATGTTCAAAAAAAATTCCCAGGGAGTGGGAGGCCGGGATCGTCCCCAGAAGATGCAGCCGGTGACCATCGAAACGGCTGATGCTGCCGGAATGGCCGTCGCCGACCCCATCCAGAGTGATCACCACGGCACTTGAATAACCACTCAAAAAAGCCGTCGCAGCATGGGCGACGTGGTGATCGACAAAGGCCAGCGGAGCCCGGATGCCCAGGGCATGCAGCCGATCGGCAACCACCCGTCGGCTCAGGGCCAGGGTGAAAGGGTTGCCGGGCCATTCGGTGATGCCATACTTCAATCGTTTGGTCCACCGGGAACGCCAACCGGGAGGAGCGAGGCGTCGCCGTACCTGGTAATGAACCTCCAGGGAGGCAGGGAGCCAGCGCCCCAGGGTCTTGGCCCAGTCGTGGGTGGAGATGGCCACGTGACTGACCTGCTCGGGAAGCAGGCCCCGGATGCGCAGGCACTCGCGAATGGCCCCGCCTGGAAAGCCAACCTCCAGCTTGCGCCGGGTCAAGCGCTCCTCGTTGATGGCTGCCGTCAGACGGCCATCTTCGAACAGGGCGGCTCCGGCATCGTGTCCGTCCCACAGGCCAAGGATAATCATCTCATTTGAAGATCAGATACTTGATCATTGAGTAAACGTAGCGGAAGGCCACTCTCCACAAGCGGATTTTGGAGTCGCCAAAGCGTCGTCTGTGTTCGTGGCTGGGGACGTCCACCAGTCTGGCGCCATGGTGCAGAGTTTTGATGACCATTTCCTGTTCGATGGTGGTGATGCTCTCCCGCAGATCCAGCCGCCGCAACAACTCGGTGGTGAGGGCACGGAAACCATTCTGGCTTTCGCTCAGGCAGGTGCCGAAGCGCCAGTTGATGCAGGTGGTGATGAAGGCACCGCCGGTCAAACGGAAAAAGGCGCTCAGGGAGCCGTGGAATTCACTGGAGCCACCGATCAGGCGAGAGGCCTGGACATGATCGGCGTGTCCCTCCCGGAGGGGGGCGACCAGCCTGGGAATATCCTCTGCCACATGGGAGCCATCCGCATCGATGAAAACGACGAAGGGGGTGGTGAGGTGGTGAACCGCTTCCCGGATGGCGCACCCCTTGCCATTACGGGTTACGCTGATTACCCGAGCACCGGCCGCTATGGCCTTTTCTCCGGTACCGTCGGTTGATTGTCCATCCAGGACCAGTATGTGCGGGGAGTGACGCTGGCAACGTTGAACGATCTCCACGATGGTGGCCGCCTCGTTCTTGGCGGGAATGACGATGGTGAGATCCTCGCCGTTTCTTGTATCATGAAGGTTAACGTTTTTTGTCATGGCCGGGTGCTGAATAGTTACGACAAAAGAGGCACAAGATTGGTTTTCATTCCCGGCCGAAGATATCTCATCGGATGGCAGAGAGCAACGGCTTCGATGAGGAGTCCATGGTCGCTTTTTGGCGTCGGGGTCCAGGCAAGCGACAATCGATTTCCTGCACACTCGATCATTCAAGCCATTGCTCACAACCCACCGGATGTACACAATGCGGTGGCGGGTCGATTGCCGTCGCGCCCGGTTCATATTGCAACGAGGTGACCAGAATGAAAAGCACCGGATTTTTCATGGTGTGTCTTTTGACTGTGGGACTCCATTCCCTGGCCAAGGCTGCCGACCGACCAGCCGACACCTATTTTTCCCTGGCTGTTACCGAGAACTCTCATAATCACTACGGAGAGAATCTGCTTTTTCTGAATTTTCAGGAGACACCCAACCCCGCCGTCATCGATGCGCGGGTGGTCATCTCGCCGCGTGTTCCGGATAACGCCATCCAGGTGGATGGCAACCTGAAGGAGTGGAATCCGAAACTGTTCACCCGCGTTTCCGGGCGGGTCATGAACAACTATCCGTTGAGCGAATTCTACGATACCCGCCCTGGGGAGATTCTCGTGGCCTCGGCCTACGACTCTCAGTATGTCTACTTTGCCGTTGAATTCGAAGACACCAACCGCGATGCTTCCATCAACCGGAAACGGTGGATCTACACCAAGGGAGCATGGCAAACCATGCCGCATCTTTTGCCCAACCCCGCTCTGCCGATGCCAGTCAACGCGACAGATGAGCTGGAAGGCAAGGAGAACGAGGATCGGGTATTGTTCATGTTTCCCATCGTGGACCAGCAGCGCAATTTTCGTGACGGCGGGTTGGGGTGTGCAGGCTATTGCCATCCCAATCTGACGGAGTCCAAGGATCCGAAGAGCGCTCCTATCGGTGACGAAGTTGCGGAAATGCACACTGCCATGCCCGGCGACGTGGCTGATGTGTGGCACTGGAAATCTTCGCGCAGCAATCCTGGTCATGTCGCAGATGATGCCCATATCGTCTTTGCCGAAGGGTCCGTCGAGGGCTTCAAGTATGACCCCGGCGAATCTGCCGATATGGATAATAATGAAAAATCACTGAAACTTTCGGAGACCGGCAAGCCGGCCTACGTCAATCGGGAGGATTATCAGGCCGGACGCTACGCGACTCCGGGGTTTTCCACGGTCGCCATGACCGTGGACAGCATGATGCGGATCACCGATCAGATGACCTTCGCCGAAGGAACCTCTCTGCCTTATTCAATCTTGCGCAAGGCTGTGGGGAGTCGCGCCGACGTCACCGCCTATGGCAGTTTTGACCCCGCAACCTCGCGCTGGTCGATCGAATTCATGCGCAAGCGTGACACCGGAGATCCGCTTGATCACGCATTCGTGCCAGGACCAGATGCCAGCTTTCCGACCACACCCCCCGTCAAACCGGGTAACGCACAGTTGGGACAGACGCTCTTCAAGGAAAGAGCCTGCGCTCACTGCCATGGAGACAACGGAGAGGGGAAATTTGCGGATGGTCACTGGGTCTTTCCAAGAAACCAACGGGTCTCCGGGGCCTTGATCGCCAAGACGGTTGCGTTGCATCGCCCGGAACGACTCCGTGCCCTGGCTTTTTTGGGCAGAGACGACCAGAACCCGCCACCGCAGGTCATGCCCTATGTTCCCCTGAGCCGTCAGGAGGCCGAGGATATCGCTGCCTGGCTGCAAGCCCGCTTCATTCCGAAAGGACAATAAGACCCGATGCAGATTCATCGCGGCTGAGGGTGTTCCCACTCCCAGAGTGCCGCACGTGCCTTGGGCAGGAACGGCGAAGCGGATTGACTCAAATGGATGAAGGTGCGCATGGCCCCGCGTGCCCCCTCGAGGTCGTGCAGACCTTCCAGGGCCATGGCCAGACCATAATAGGCGTTGACTTGAGTGGAGCGCAGACGAATGGCGGTCTGGAAAAAATCCCTGGCTGCCGGATATTGCTCCAGACCGATCAGGGTGAAGCCCATGTTGACATGGGCCTCGGGCATCTCCGGAGAGCGTTGCAAGACCCAGTGAAACGCTGTCAGGGCGTACTCATAGCGTTTGGCGTGCAGCATGACCACTCCTTCCTGAAAATGCCGCGTCAGCTCCACATCGACCGCATCCATTTGTTTTTCTTCAAGCACAGGCTGAAGCGGATCAGGCAGATTATGAATGACGCCACCCACCGCACCGATCAGAGCCATGGCCAGTACTGCCATGGGCCACGGGCCGATCCCGCTCTTTCCGGCTCGTTTGCGACCTGCCAGCATGGCGCGCAGGGCGAGAACCAGAAACAGGCATGTGGCAAGCAGGGCGATGGTTGCTCCCGCACCCATCAGAGCCATACCCTCCGGGGCGCGTACCACGTCCGGTCCGTGGGCGGCCAGTGGGGTCTTGCGCGGGGCGCCGTGCATGCCCGACCACGCCAGCCCCAACAACAAGATCAGCAGACCCGAGGCATACAGACGGGCCTGCCAACCGGCGTGAACGGGATGTTGGATGGGGCACCCCAGTGCAGGCAACAACGCCATGCTCATGCCCATGTAGGCGAGCGTCACTGCTCCCACCGTTCCGTGGTAGTGGGCGGTCACCATCACGGTGTCGCCCATGATCAGACCGCCCAGCACCAGACCCGACGCAAACAGGCCTGCCGATCCCCACAAGGCCGTATCCGCAGCACGTCCAGCCGGATCAGGGGGAGAACTCCGCCGCAGTCGACCCCAGAGCAGCCCTCCCAGCAGCACGGGCACCACCGGCCAGCTTCCCCAGGACATCAGTGCGGTAAAAAAGTGGCGATACGCCCATGATTCCGGCGCATAGGCCAGGCAGGGATAAACAGCCAGCAGTGCCGGAACGGATCCCAACAACAAAAGGCCCCTTTCTGTCCGGTGTGTCCATGGCAGGCCGACTCCGGAGAGCCGTGCCAGCACCAGCCAGACCGTCAGCATTGACAGGACATGGGTAAACTGCAACACATGCCCGACTCCCCAGTACAAGGGATCGAAATAAGCCTTGCCTGTCAGTTCCACCGGCAGGCGGAGAAACGCAGCCACCAGGGCAACCAGAGCCAGCAAAGCGAGCAACGCAGCGGCAAACAAGCCACTCCCCGCCACCCCGAACGCCGATATCACACCCAGGGGCGGGATGGTCAGCAAAGCGCGTATCGCAGCCAGGGCCAGCCCGGCGAACAGACAAAAAAATCCGGCAAAGAACACCGGATTGCGCAGTGTCGGCAGATAGTCGCTCAATACCGGATCGCCGGAGGCCAGCCAGGGCGAGAGGGTCAACAGCAACGCGCCCAGGGCAACGCAGCCCAACGCCAGCCAATCCATACCGGCGCGTCCGGGACCGCCGCCCAGGCTCCACAAGAGGCCGGAAAAGGCCAGAAACCAGACCGTGGCGGATAAATTGACGTGCAAGACCAGAGCGGTACTGAAGAAGCCATCCAGCCAGGGCCAGGTCGTCAACCCCGGGGCGCGTGCCGCTGCCAGCATGAGCGCAAACAGGCTTGACATGGCCAGCGACAGCAATCCCAGCAACAGCCACGCCCCCGCCCGACGACGCGCCTCCCCGGTCAACGCAACGCCATGCCACACCATGGTTCTACACCACCCCCTGATGGGGAGCCTTGGAAATGAACGGAACCCCGAAAAAAGTCAAGAATGCCGCCATGAAAATCAACAGTGACCACACCGCAAAAACCCTGGGTGATGGCTGAAACAAAGGACGAACATGGGCAGCCAACGCCATCAGCAGCCAGGTGATCAATGACCATGTTTCGAGCGGATCCCACGACCAGTAGCGCCCCCAGGCCTTCTGTGCCCAGATCGCTCCGGCCACCAGCATCAGGGTATCGAAGATCAATCCCAGGGCGGTAAAGCGGTAGGCCAGCTCTTCCAAGGCAACATCCGCAGGCATGGTGGCAAACCAGCGCAGGCCGGTAGCCGTGCCTCGTGCCAGGATCACCCCGGCCAACCCGCTTGCCACCAGGGTGGCTCCCAGAAATACCTTGCCAAAACCGATGTGAATGTAGAGCCATATCGTGTCATAGGTGGCAGGCAGCGGGACATCTCCCGGATTGGTCAGGAGCAGCCAGGCCATCATGATGAAAAGGACCGGCAAGACCAGTGCGGCGGCGAAGCTTACCACGGGGAGTCGCCAGCTCACCAGGGTGAACACTACGGTCAAGCTCCAGATATTGCTCGAAAGAATCTCGAATTGGGTACCAAACGGCCCATGACCCAGGCGTTCCCAGCGCCAGCCGAGCGAGGCCGCATGCAACAGCAGCCCAAAGAGCAGCAGAGTGGTCATCCAACCACCCGGACGTTTGCCCATCACCACCCAGATAATGGCGACACTTCCTGCCGCAACATATGCCGACAACGCCATCCATAGCAGCAGCAGTTCAGGATTGGCCATGCCATTCACCTTGCAGCTGCCAGGAAGAACGGGAAAATTTAAGGACCAGGTGGGTCATCAGGCTGACAATCGCCACCAGACAGGTGGAGAGCAGCCACGGAATGGTTCCATCATAGAAGAGGGTATACCCCATCCAGGTTCCAAGTCGTTCATACACCAGGGTTCCCTCGGGCAGAATCCAGCGCGCGCCGGGTTGCAGATGTCGCACCTCACCGCGTATCGTCATCGTCAGGTGGTGTTCCAGATCTGCCCGGAACAGCGTTGCCCGTTGCGCATCCGGCAAAGGGGCAGCCAGGGTCAGCATGACCAGAACCGCAATATCGGTGCCACGGATGGTCCAGTCGTTGGAGCTGCCTGGTCCGTGTTGCAGGCTGGGCAGATTCACTGCCCCACGGGAAACAAGAACGCCATCGGGAGTCCACCAGGAAAAAACCGGGGCAAAGCTATAATGCAGACTGGGTTGAATTCGATACCCGGCCAGAATGAGCGGCACATTGTCGCCGATCACGCCAGCGTGTTCCATGCCTCTTGCGTCCCACCAGCGCATCCGGCTGCGGGTTGCTCCCCGTACCCCGCCCGGTCCGTACATGACCTCCGTCTCCTCGTGGGTAAAACGGATCGAACGCCACCCTTCCGGATGCCACGGCCCCTCTTCGTGCGTCAGGAGTGTCCCATCGAACCTTTCGCCCATTGCCAGCTCGACGCTCCCCTTCAGGTAGGTCAACCGGGAGGCCCCGGCCAACAGCACGAGTGCCAGCAACGCCAGATGAAACAGCAGCAACAGGGGCTGCCTGCGCAACGACGTGGACACAAGCATGGCAGCGACAAGATTGATCACCAGCAACCCCATGGGGAGGGAGAGAACCCAGGTCGGAGGCAGCGATCGCCACCAGAGCAGGCCAAGAGACCCCATGACCAACAAAAGAATCGCTCCCAGGGTCCATTTCAGGGAGGCCAGGTTTTCCAGCCATCCCGAAGATGATGCACCGTTGCCAGTCACGGGGGACCAGGAAGGCTGCCGAGGGTTCACACGGCTCCTATTTGCATGTGGACTTCATCCAGTCCACACCATTGGTGGTACCGCTCCAGCCGCAATCGCTTTGGTTCCATTGGCCGCTCTTTTTCCAGTTGATGATGCGCAAGGCTGCATCGTTGTAATAGGGGGCCTGGGTGTATTTGCTGTTGGTGGTGCCGACCTTGGTTCCTGCCGGTTGACCCGCTTCCTGGCCCACATCATTGAGGTTGACCAGAAACGCCTTGTTTTTCCACCCATGCGGCACCGCCACATGACACCGGGGACAGTGAATTCCCGAACTGATCTTGTCGGCGTGGTAACCGTGGAGATTGCTGTCCTTTTCACAGCAAAATCCGCTTTGTGTGCTGTTTTTGGCGGCATATTTGTTGTAGTCGTGACACTTGAAACAGATGCCGCCCTGTTGACCGGCGCCGGTTGCATTGTCCCAGGTTCCCTTGAGAATGAAATTGTTCGCCGACCCGTGCGGCCCCCAGGGTTTTCCGGTGTTGGGAACAGAGGTGCCATTGGCCGTGGACGAACCGTGGCAATCGGAGCACAACATGGTCTGGTTGCCGATGAAAGCACCGACCGAACCATTCCAGGGAGAGAGCCACAGGTTGGCCATGCCACCTCGTTCCGACAGGGTGCGGCCTGTGGGCCAGATCACCGGATGAAACGAGCGGCGATTGGCGGTTGTGCTGCTGACATCCTTTTGATCCGTTCCGGTCAGGGAGTCGTCGGCATTGGCGGCAAACTCCATGGCCTGGTTGGTGTATTGGGTCAGACCATTGGTGCCGCTGGTCGTGCCTCCGGTAAAGCTGCCGAGATTGGGCCGGTTCCCGGCAGGATAAAGGTTATTGTCGTCGTAGCCGTAGTCCGAATGGCACTTGAGGCATATCTGGTACTCCCGGGTGACATGATTGGAGCTGCGCAGCGTGGCGGATCCGGTACCGCCATCCCCCTTCTTGACCGTGTAGCTCGACGGGAGCGACAGGAAGGTGGTGGCCGTATAGGTCGGTTCCACGCCCCAGGTTCCTCTCAGGGCGCCGGAGGCCAGGTTTGAGTGTTGCGTTGCCGAGTCATGCAGATGCGTGGCCGCAGTCGTCGCTCCCGAGCCGTTGAAAAGCTGGTTTTTCATTGCCCGATGGGGATTGTGGCAGTCGGGGCACTCGACGTGACGATTGAGCAGATTTCCCTTGCCCAGGGACGACTGGCTCTCCTGGAAATCGGCATTGATGATGTCATGTTTCTCCGTGGTGCCATGTGCAGCCTGATCGGCACTGGTGATCGGCATGTGCCGGTTGCCAACGTCGGTAAAATCACTCTTGATATCGGGAACCGCTGTGGTCAGAACACTCTGCGCGGCGGGCAGATGACACTGGTAGCAGGTCTCTTCCGTGGCGGGATTGCCTCCCTGCTTCGGGCTGGAGATGCTGTCGGTTCCTTCTCGCAGCAGGCGGCGGGAACCGGGAATGGTGTGGGTATCGTGACAGTTGAGACAGGCCATCTGCCACACTGGCACGTTTGTGGGAAACTCTCGCAGTGCGGCAGGGGAGCCGGTGCCGGATTTATAGAGTTCATTGGCGTCGGTGCTGTTGGCGTGGACCGATTCCGCCCAGGCGCTCTTGCCCTTGTCGTGACAGGCCAGACAGATGATGTCAGCCGTGGAGCTGAAGGTGCTGCCCACGGGGGGCACCTTCTGATAGCGGTTGACACGCAGAAACTTGATGCTGTCGGTCTCCGCCGGGTCGCGAATGTGCGGGTCATGGCAGGAGGCACACTGCACCTGGTTGTTGTCCAGCGGCAGCAAAGGCTTGGGGTTGCTGCCCTGGGCATTGTTGCCCATGATCAGGGTACCGCCGGAGGAGAACGGTGGTGTTCGCAGTTCACCGTCCTTGGTGGCGACCGTGGCGTTGAAGGTGAACGAGATGGGATGGTCGTTGGAGAGGTCGATCCCCAGGTTGCGGGTGAAGCCGGTGGTGGTGCCACTGCCCGGGGCCATGATGCCCCCCGTGCCGGTTCCGGTCATGTCGATGCTGGCCGAACCTTTCCCGCCCAGAACATTGACCGACCCGATGGCCAGTGTTCCGTCGTGGCAGGAGAGACAGAGTTTGGATGTTCCCCCCGGTCCGGCGCGAAGCTCGTTGACGTCGGCATCGATGGAGGAGGATTCGTAGGTGCCGGTATAGGTCGCCGTGGAGAGTTTTCGGTTCCATAGAGGCGTTCTGACTCCGGAGTCGAGGGTCGCCGCGTGCGGAGTATGACAAAACACGCAAATCTGGGTTTCGGTCACCGCCTTGACATCCCGTTGTGGGCCCCCCGAGTAATCCGTTGCCGAAAGATTGTGTTTGGTGCGCCGTATGTCGGCGATGCGGGCAGCGTGGCTCTCCTGCCAGGGCCACGTGGCGGTTGCCAGAAGAAAGAGCATCGTGATTGAAAAACACACCCGGTTCATGGGTTGCCTCCGAGAAAACGGAAGATCATCACGCGACCATTGAACATGTCGGCGACGAATATGCGGTTGGCTCCATCGGTCCAGACGCCGCTGGGCAGATAAAACCGCCCGACCTCTTTGCCAGTGCCGCCAATGGGCAACAGGAACCGTCCTTGCGCATCGAAAATGAGCAGATGATCGTGCAGTGACTCCACCACATACACATGCCCCGCTCCATCCACCGTCACCCCTTTGGGGCGCACCAGATCGCCGACGATCGTTCCCCGGCGCCCAAAAGTGAAGAGAAACTCACCACCCGGATCAAACACCTGAATCCGGGCATTCAGGGTGTCGGTGACGTAGAGCCGTTCCTGGGCGAAGGCCAGATGGGTCGGAGCGTTGAACTCTCCCGGCATTTGTCCGGGTCGTCCAATGCTTTTGATCAACTCTCCCCCGTCGTCGAACACCTTGATGTCATGGGCGTGGGTGTCGGCCACATAGACCCGACCCCGCGCCGCATCTCTGGCCAATCCGGTGGGACGGCCCAACACCCCTTTGCCAAATTCACCGGCCGGTTCGCCCTCTTCGGTGAGCCGGAACACCCGACCCAGCTCCGCGTCTGCGACCAGGATCTGCTTTTTTGCGCCCAGGGCAATGCCTGTGGGCGAGAGAAAGGTGAGATTGTCAGCCGCCTGTGTCCAGATACGGAGCCGACCCGCCAGTCGATCGAACACCACAACTGCCAGCTGTCCCATGTCGGTGACATAGATCCGGCCCGTTGCATCCACCACACCGGCCTGAGGTCGTTGCAATCCCTGCTGGATATCGCGTTGGGCATCTCCCCCGTCCGGTTCCAGGCCCACCAGCCACATGAGGGCCTGCTGTGTTCTTCCATCCTCCTTGAGTTTGTTTTTGTCAGCGTCACTGATGACAAAATTTTCCACACCCAACAATTGTCCCGCGTACTCATAGCGGGGAAGTTCTGGTGGCGAGGGCCAGGTAGGGAGGATTCCCACCGCCTTTTCCACGCCGAACCGCAACTCCCGGTGGAGATCGGCCTGGAGACAACCACCCAGCAGGGTGGCAGAGAGCCACAACAAGAAACACCATCCGACACCCGCCCGGTCGGAGAATATCCGTACCGCAGCACACGACGCGTCGACCGTCCGCTTCAAGATCAAGATCCGAACACTTCCTTCCGGTGCTGATGTCATGTGTGGAAACGGTTCTCAGTAATCTCCCGGTCCGCTGGATGCGTTGCCACCGCGAATGCCGGTCTTCAAGCCGGGCAGGCCGGAGTGGCAGCGGTCGCAATATTCGATACTCCAGGCGATGTCTCCATTGTGACACATGCCGCAAAACTTGCCATCCAGAATCTTGTTCATGTCAATGTTGTTGGAGCCGACCCGCATCTGGAAGCCGAGCTCATTGTGACAAACCTTGCAGCGAAACCTGATACGATGAAACCAGTGGGGATAGATGACCGGACGTACTCCCTGGGCCTCGGCCTGCTGATTCAAGATCACGTCCGCATACTCGGCCTGGACCTCCCCAACGAGCGACGCCAGAAGCGTCACCAAGGCCAAGGTTGTCAAGAGTGCCGACCGCACGAGGGTCATGATTTTTTCTCCACGGCTTGGGGTCCGGTTTTGCCCCGGAAGGTTCCCGGATCAATGCTGTGACAGCGCTTGCACTCCGTCAAAGGGAAAGAGACCGCCCCATGGCACTGCCCGCAATACTTGCCGGCAAGAATATCCATCATCTTGAAGCCGGTCGCGCCAAATTTGGTCTTGAAGATTTTTTCATGACAATTGGTGCAATCCAGCCACTCGGTATGGGCTTTGTGGGGAAAACGGACAAACCAGTTGTCACCTGTGTTGCCATAGATCAGATCCTGATCCAGCACCTGGATTTTGGTATCCGGAAGAATATTGGTGCGTGGTTTGATGATGCCTTTGCGCAACGCGTCCACCCAGAGTACCCGGTTGCCGGCTCCATCCGGGGGGAGTGCGGAGAGGGCCTCTCCGGGTTGCTGCAATTCGTGGATGGCCGGTCCCTTGGGGTCATGGAGGCCATCCTTTTCCAGAGGCAACCATGGGCCACCCCCTGCCCGGACCGGCCCCGCCGCAACGAGCAGCAGCAGGATCCAACCGATCACCCGATATGTCGATGGACCGCTCATCCCGGGATGTACACGCCGGCACCACGAATGGCACGTACCAACTCATCCGTGGAAGACTCCATGGTAGCCACTGCCTCTTCGAACGACTTGGCCGCCGCCTGTTTTTCTGCCTTGGTGCGCAACTCCCTGGCGCGTTTCACGAACTGTTCGGCCATCTGTTTGACCGAATCCCCCTTGTTTTGCAGGAGCATGTTGACCAGCATCTGGTGGGTGTCGTTGCGGTCCACCTCGTAGTGGTACTCTTCCTCCTTGTCCTTGAAGTGGAGGGTGCGGACGAGGGTATCTCCGCGCCGCAGTTTTTCGATGCCCAGTTTGGCCGTGATGTAGGCCTCGTCGAGCCGGGCGCGGGCACGGACCACATCCCCCCCTTTTTGTGTTTTCACCGCTTCATCCATGGCACTCTGGATCTGACTGCTGGTCTCCTGTCCGCGACCCTTCTCCCCGGCGATACGGACATGGGCATCCATCAACACCTTGACGCTGGCCAGGCGCCGTTCAAAATCCTGTGAGTTCTTTTCCCGGCCCGAAGCTCCGCCGTCCGCCTTGCGCATGGCCTCGAACATGGTTTGCGAGGCATGCCCCAGCAGCTTCTTCGCCCCCTCATAGTCCTTGTTGTCATAGGCGGCTCTGGCCTCCTGCAGGTGTGCCAGGGCCTCGTCGCGCATGGCCGAAATTTCAGGATTGCCGGCTGCCGCGATACGCTGGGCACCGGAGGATTTGTTGATCAGGGTACTGACGGAATCCATACGCTGGGCAATCTGGTGCGGGTCTGCGCTCCATTTATTGGCCTTTCCCCCTTCATTTCCAGCGGATTTCGGGGCTGATTCCGGCTCCTTGGCTGTGAGATCCGCCATGCCGACCGTGCCGGACACGGCGACAACGCCCAGTAACAGTGAGATGGTACGCAATGGTTTCATCAGAGATCGTCTCCTGTCGGTTTCCCGCCGATTACATGGGAATCATCACGCCCAGCATTCTGAGTACCTGGGCAAGTAGGTTATTGGCTTCTTCCTGATTTTTGATGGCGTCGGCAAACTGCCCGGCTGCGGCTTTCTGACCGGCCTGTTTGCCGGACTCCTGGCTTTTGTCCAGCAGCGGCTGGAGCTGTTTTTCGTCAGTTTTTTTCGACCCCTCCTCGAGCAGCATCATGCGGATCATGGCTTCGTAGCTTTCGCCGCGTTTGACTTCGTACTCGTACTCATCCTTGGGGGTATCAAACTTCAGTTCATAGACCAGGGCTGTCGAACCCAGCAGGGCTGTCAGCCCGGTGACCACCATGCCATGCGCACGCTCGAGGAGTGCGTTGGCTTCGACAAATTTTTGCTCTTTGCCGAGCGCGGTGGCCTGTCCGTGCAGGGTTTCGACCGCATCGACATCCAGCGGTCCCTTTTCTCCGGGTTTCAGACGTTTCAGATGCCTGGCGTAGGCGTCCTTGAAGTTGGTCACGCTGACCAGCAGATCTTCGTAGCGGGACTTGTGCAACCACTGGCGTTTGGCAGGATCCACGCTGTTGCGTGACGCCGTCGTGACCAGTTTGAGGGCTTTATCCAGCAACTCGATCCCTTTTTTTTCATCACCGGCGGCGACGGCGTGCCGTGCCTCTTCGCGGATCTGTCCTGCCTGATCAAGCATGGTACGGGCCTCCGCGTCGCCTTTGGCTGCGATCCGTTTGGAGGTATCCGAGTCCTTGAGCAACTGATCGACCAGGGCGGCTTTGCGCTGCAACACCTCCCCCTGTGCCCAGACCATGGCAGGGAGCTGTAGCATCCACGCAAAAACCAGCAGTGCGCCAATGTTTTTAAGCATCACCTCTTCCCCTGATCGGCCTATTTTCGTGGTTTCTTGGGAGGCTCATCCGCTGCGTGGGCAGGGGCTGCCGCCACTCTCTCTTTGCCATCTTTTTTCTTGGAGTGGCATTTGCGGCACTCTGCCACCGGGAAGGCGACCTTGCCATGACAGACACCGCACTTCTGGCCCATCAGGATTTGGGCCATGCTGATCTGGTTTTTGCCTTTTTCCGGGATGAAGATGTCAGGATGGCAATTGGAGCAGTCCAGCCACTGCGTGTGCCGGTCATGGGGATAGACCACATCCGGCATGGTGCCCTTGACCTCGCGAACGATATCCAGCTCGAGGACCACCGGCTCTTCGTTGGGGTTCTTCCGGTCGTAGCGGGGCTTGATCAGCCCTTTGCCCAGCGCCTGTACCCAGTCCACATAGTTGCCCGACTGCAGCTCCGGCAGATCCTTGAAAGCATCCTTGGGGGGTTGCAGGAGATTGGTGCCTTCGCAGGCCGGGTCATGGATGCCATCCAGCGACTGGGGTTGGTTGCGCTCCGACTTGGGCTTCATGAGGCGGTTGAAGGTGTTGACAGAAGCGGCGGCTTTTTCCTCTGCATGGAGGGGAGCCGTGGTCATGGTCACCAACGATACAATGGCCGTTGCACCGACCATCAAACGAGATACAAGTTTCACGATCGCGAACTCCTATTGCTTCTGGTCTGACTTGGGAGAGGGCGTGCCGATCAGCTTTTGCATGGTGCTGCCATGCACCTGGGTGGGGGTGCCCGGCTTGCCGGAGTGGCAGACGTCGCAGTTTTCCACCGACCAGGCAATCTCGCCATTGTGGCAGGCGCCGCAAAACTCCCCATCGATGATCTTGAGCATGTTGATCTGATTGCCACCAGCCTGAAACTTGAACCCCAGATCCGCGTGACACACCTTGCAGCGAAACCGGATGCGGTGGAACCAGTGCGGAAACACCGGAGGTCGCATGCCCGCCTTGTCGGATTGATTGTTGATGACCACATCACCGTATTCCGCTCGTGCCGACGACACGATCTCTACGGTGGACAGCAGGATAACCGCGATGACTGCCCATACCCCTTTCCGCCACAACCGGGTCAAGACCCCTTTCTCAATCATCGTCCTTCTCTCTCTTTGCTGGTTTGTTGGTGGGTGGGAGCAAAAATTCCGGTAACGACCAACTGGTGAAGGTCGTGTCGAAAAACCGTTGAAGTTGAAATAATATCAATGTATTGCGCTCGTAAGGGGTGCTTTTCCCCTGGCTTTCGGTCACGCCCAGAGTCATGCGGGCGGAGAGTTTTCCGATGTTGAAATCGAGAAAATTCAAGAAATTCCTCGACTCGCGGTCTGCGACCACCCCAACCACATTGCCGATGGGCAAAAACTGGTTGGAGGCATCGATCTGGAGTTTGGAGGTGAAAAGCAACCCGCGCAACCCGAACAGATCCCCTTTCTGAAACATGATATCCGCACTGGAATAGACCCCGAGCACGGCCTTGTTTTCCGCATAGGCGCGATTGACCTGAGAGGTGAGATGTCCCTGCCAGTTGATTTTTTGTGGCAGGACACCCTCGATGGAAAACTGGGTATTGAGCGATTGACCATCGTTGACCACGTTTCCCAGGGAGCGGGAGTCGGTCAGCGACACATCCGCGTAGGCTTTCCTGGCCGGGCCAATCGAGGTGTAACGCCCGCTGATGCCGTGGTTGACGCCATACAGTGGCTTGATGCCCGACGTGTAGTTTGCAAACTCGACCTGATTGGCCGCCAGGTTGATCAGTGCCGCGTTGCCCATGTTCACTTCGCGCGTCAGGGCCTGTCCGATCCCCTGATTGAACACCTTGGTCGGAAGAAACCCCGTTGCCTGATGGGTATTCGTCGTTGTCGTGGCAAACCAGTTGTGCATGAAATCACCGAAGGGAACCCGCTGTGGCGAATAGCTGGTCGACAGACTTTGTGTCGAGTCCCGGGAGATTTTCTTCAGGGCCATGGTTTCGCTCTCCTCGTGATTGGCGGACATGGCAGCATTGGCTGTCCATTCGGGAGAGAACTGGTAATTGCCTCCGGTCACCACGTTGGCACGTCGGATATTGGTGGGGCCGCCCCCGCCACGGGTGATCTGTTGCGTATTGGAGGCAACCCGAACCGAGCCAGACAGGAACAACGGCATCTCTTCGGAGCGCCAGAAAGCCGAATTGCCCACCTGCCTGGCAGTCAGGAAGGCCTCGTCCCTCTGGGTGGATTCCGAAATGGTATGAATCCTGGAGTAGTTGCCCAGGGTATTGGCAGACCATTTCTTGCCGCGATTCAGGGTGTGATTGAAGACCACGGCATCATCCAGATTGGAGCGTTTCACCCCCTGGTAAAGATCCCTGACAGCCGCACGTTTCACGATCAGATCGGCCACATGTTCGCCCATGGTCTTGCTGATGGCCAACGACACGCCCTCGTTGTAGGCATAACCATCGCGCCGATCTATCGAGGGAATCGACACCCCGTAGAGGCCGGTGACATTTTTGCTGCCCAGCTGGTCAAAGCCGTAGGTCAGGCGCAAGGCGACTCGAAGGTCTCCTTCCAGGTTTCTGTAGTCCTGGCTCAACCCCACATTCTCCCTTACGGTTCCCTGACCGCCCTGGCCTGCCGGCCCATCGGAGGAGTCCGACACGGTCTTGTTGTAGTAGACCTTGAGCGGAAAACGACTCTCCGGCAACACGGTAAAATCAATCCCCCCGTAGAGGTTCCGTGTCAAGGTGTCTTCGCCGACATCCTGGGTATTCGATGTGGCGAAGACCTTGCGTTGCGTGGTGCTTCCTCCCACGGCCATCATTCCGTTCCACTGGACCACCCAGGGCTTCCAGAGGT
Source organism: Magnetococcales bacterium (assembly GCA_015229045.1). The sequence goes on along the minus strand of JADGCJ010000010.1, from coordinate 13,442 downwards.
AGCCGGTGGCGCTTTTGCTCAGGTTCGCATTGATCATACTGATCTGGCCAATGTTGGATTTGCGATTCTTGACCATGTTACTGGTAAACTGATAGTTGGTGTATCCCCAGGCTCGCCAGGGGGAGACTTCGGCCTTGAATTTGATCGGCCAGAAGGTGAATTCGGCTCGTACCGGAACGGCGTTGAACAAGCCGAAGCAAAAAACGCAAAGGAGCACCAACCGGCGCCCAAGCCCGGCCCCTCCCTCCGACCAGAAAGCAAGGTGTTCACGGAGAACGAACTTCCGGCGAGCCGTTTCCCCCAGCAGGGGGATGAACGGGCGCAGCGCCAGGCGGCGGCGATGGAAGATAGTACTCCTCATGAACGGAGACCGATGCCTGTTCCCTAAGACGTTTTTTGAGAGTATCCCAAGCCTGATCTGCCATCTCTCGCGTCAACAGTGAACGTACGCGACTCTGGGCATCCTGAAACGGGACCACTCTGGCGGGGGTGCGACCGTCCAAACGGAAAACAGCCACGCCTTCCAGAACCATGATCGGATCCGTGACAGCCCCAACAGGGATCGCGTCGAGGGCTTTTTCCACATCGGGGGACAACATGCCCTTGTGGGAGTAGTCCACCTTCCCACCCCTGTTGGCCGAGGCGTGGCCAGAGTGGAGACGAGCCATATCGGAAAAATCAGCCCCTGCTCTGAGTTGTTTCACCAGCTCCCCTGCCTTGGCATGCGCTTCCTTCCATGCTTCACCCCCTGCACTGGGGTCGACGGCCACAAGAATCACCGAAACCTCCTGTTTCGCAGGCTCGGTAAACTTTTCCGCGCGGGCCGCATGGTAGGCGCGAAGCTTCTCCAGGTCAATGCCGGGAACTGTGCGCACCGAACTCTCAAGCTGCTTGACGAGACTCTTCTCTTGCAATTGTCGAACCATCAAAGGCAACAGGGTCTCCCTGTTTTTGATCCATTCCGGATCTTGTTCATGTTTGTCGTTGTAGCCTTTGACACTCTCGTCCACCATGGCTTGATCCGGTTTGATGTGGCGTCGTTGGGCCTCTTGCACCAGGAGCACATGATCCACCAGGGAGTCGCCCACTTCCCGCAAAAAGGAGGCCCTTTGATTTTCCGGGATGCTGCCATGATAGAATCTCTGGCGAATCTCCACCCGCACCGCATCGAAAAACGTCTGGGCGTCGATCACCACCTCCCCCACCCTGGCGAACGGGGGTGGGGGCTGGGGCGAAGCGGCATGGGTTGCGCCAACCACTCCCAATAACAATAGAACGACCGCAACGAGAACCGCCGGAGTACCCGATCCCCAGAACAACGAACCCGCCAGCTTTTTGGACATGGGAGACTCCCGACCACAAAAAAACAGGACAGGGGGATTTCCCCCCTGTCCGGACGTGAAGAGTTGCGGTTCCGATCAGCCCTGCCGCATCACTTGTTGTGACAGGAGAGACACACCTCGCTGTGGGTGTTGGACGTTCTCAGGAAGGCCACCTGCTGCGCTCCTGCGGTTGTCGAGGCTGTGGAAGCATTGTGCGGATCGTGGCAGCTGGCGCACTCCACAAACGGCTGGGTTGTCCCGCTCAAGGTGCGCGTGTACAGCATCATCTCCGTTTTCTGCCGAATGCCGTCGCTGTTGCCGTCCACCCACCACACTGGAACGGAGTTGATGGTGGACTTGTAGACTGCATTGAAATCCTTGTCCTTGAACTTGGTATTGGTGTAGGCCCCGTCCGCGTCCGCACTCGTCAAACCGCCACCGGCGTACTGAATGCTGATGGGGTGATCGTTGCTCAGGTCCGTTCCCAACATCGGGAATGCGCCCGAACCCGTCATTTTGGTTCCGGCGGGCGGCGTCCCGGCACCGGAGCCTGGGGCGTTGATCATCACATCCATGGCCTGGGTGCCGTCGTGGCAGGAGAGACAAGCCAGGGAGACCGATCCGACAGGGGCCTCCGTTCCGTCCAGGGTGGAGGTATTCAATGCGGAGTAGCGGGTATAGGTCGCCGTGGGCAAAGTCCTGTTCCACAGGGGAACCGACGCGCTGGTATCGGAACCGTGCGGGGTGTGACAAAAGACGCAGACCTCACCCGACCCGCCGCCGGTAGAGCCAAATTGCGACGTGCCCCCGGTGCCCAGATCGTGTTTGCTGCCTTGAATGCCAGCGAAGGCAACCCCGATCCCCGTGACAGCGACAGCACCAACCGCAACGGTCAGGGCCAGCATCGAGAATTTCCTGGTCAGTGCGCTCATGAGTGTTCCCCTGCAAGACTGAAAGGATGTAGAAAACCAGCGTTGACTTCCTTCATCGCAAGGGTGAGGCCAATTTGTAAGACGATGGCGGATTGATGATGCGAAGATAAAAAATCAGATGCTAAACATGCAGTTAATAAAAACATGCCGGGGCTCTTCAGCATGGCCAACAGGAAAAAAACACATCGCGGACCGGGGGAGGTTCCCGACTTTTGGAATGAAGGGGACCGATTTTCCAATTATCGGGAAAACCGATCCCCCGACCGTGCTCAATTTTCCTTGGGCTTTATTTTGGTCAGGGCCTTGAATGCAATGCCCAGGCTTCCTTCATCCTCCTTCATGTGCGCCGGACGAAAGACATCCACCTTGCGAAAACCCTGATCCACCATGTAGATGCGACCATCTTCATCCACGGTGATCATGGCCGGCAGGAGATATTTGGCCTGTTCGGACTCGGTGCCGCGTGAACCGACAAACATGAGCAACTGACCCTCCTTGTTGAAAATCTGGAAGTTGGCGTGTGAAGCATCCGAGATGTAGATGTTGTTGTCCTTGTCGAGGGCAAGCCCCTTGGGTCGTGCGAACTGGCCCAGCCGACGTCCCACGGAGCCGAACCCGCGCACGAACTTGCCGTTCTGGTCAAACACCTGAACACGGAAATTGCCTCCGTCAATGACATAAAGCAGGCCGTCCGGCCCCACTGCCACATCCCGCGCCAGGTTCAGTTCTCCATCCTTGCTGCCCCGCTTGCCGATGCTGTACAGGTGTTTTCCGGACACGCCATCAAAAACCTGCAACCGATGATATTCCGGTTTGCCCTGGGAACTGCCCGTATCGAGGGCAAACACCCGCGTACCGTCCGGGTTGACGGCCACAGAGGAGGGGTGTTCAAAAAAGTCCGGACCGCCGATGGTCCGTAAATACTTGCCTTCCCGGTCATACACCACCACCGCTTTCCTGGTGCCGTCCATGACATACAGGTTGCCCTTGACATCCATGCGCATCCCCATGGGCTTGAGCAGGGCACCAGGCTCATCCTTGCCAATATCCACCGTGCGGCCATTGGCTGGGTCGAGCATCATGACGGTACGGCTGACCGTATCTCCGACATAGACCCGCCCCTTGTTCGCCACCACTCCAAAAGGTTTGCCAAACGTTTCATTCCCGCCACCCGTCTCGCCGGTGATCACCTTCCTGAGATCCAGGGAGTCATCGTCCTCTTTGCCGGGCTTCGCGGCGGCGGCCCCGCGCAGGGTGCGTTCGTAATAAAATTTTGGCTCGTCCGGTGGTTCGGGAAACACAATGGGCTTGGCCACCACCTTGACCACGTCCTCTTGCACCGTCTTGCAGGCTCCCAGAAGTGAGAGACCAGCAACCATCGCAAGGGCCAAATGACGGCGACACATCCGCAAAAACTGCTGGCTCATGTTCGACTCCCGTACATTGAAAACAAGGATTGAATTCCGGCTGGGACATGCCCAAAACTCGGAACGGACCACGAAGCGTTGGCGTATCATCGGCGTAACTGGATCTGTGACAATTTCCTGGTTTGCAATTCAGCAACAAACGATTCAACATGGCACACGTCAATCCGGGAAGTGGAAATGACTACCCCAGACCAAAAAAAGGGCCTTGGCATGACTCTGATTCCTCGCATCGTTTCGTCCGTGCTTCCATGGGCAGCGCCGTTCTGGATTGTGGCGGTTTTCGGTTTTGTCTGGATACCCCGGGCGCAAGCAGATGCTCCCGAGACAGCGCATATCTACCAAAAATATTGTGCCGTGTGCCATGGAAAAACCGGCAACGGTCAAACGTCTGCAGGACAGGGGATGACACCTCCCCCCACCGATTTCACCGCTCCGGAAGTCCTGGTGACGCTCTCCAGGGAACGCATGATCCAATCCATCCGGGAAGGACGCAAGGGAACTGCGATGGTGGCATGGAAAGAACTTCTGTCCGATGCTGAAATCGTCGCAGTCACCGACCATATTCGCGACACCCTGATGCTCTCTTCCAGGGAAAAAGGGGCTTCCCCCGGGCGAAAACTGTTTGCCACCCATTGTTCCGTTTGTCACGGCGACAAGGGGGATGTCGCTGTCTGGGCGCGCAACGGGTTGTCGCCTCCACCCCGCAACTTCACGACCGACCTCGCTCGCCGGGAGCTGAGTCGGGAACGAATGACCTTCTCCGTGACCTATGGCCGACCCGAAACCGCCATGCAATCCTGGGTGGGACGCCTCAAACCGGACGAGATCGAACAGGTCATCGACTACATTCGCCATGCGTTCATGTTTCCGGGTGAAGAGGGTCAGACACAGGCCGGGCCATCCCCTTCCGGGCAGGAGAAAACCGACTCTCCCGACCACAAACAGCACGAACGTGGTCACAAACACGATGAAGCGGCCGACATGAGCGCCGCCATGCCCAGGGGATTGGCAGGTGATCCGGTTTGGGGAAAACTGTTCTACGATCGCAACTGCACGGACTGTCATGGAGCACAGGGAGACGGCAAAGGCAAAAGATCCGATTTTGTCTATCCCAAGCCGAGAAATTTTTTGCACCCGGCCTCCCGACACAAGCTGAACCGACCCCATCTCTTCGAGGTGATCAGCCACGGGGAACGGGGAACGGAGATGCCGGCCTGGGACAAGGTGCTGACCAACCAGGAGATCGCTCATTTGGTTGAATATGTCTTCAAGGCGTTCATCCAACCGACGACCGAACCAGACAGCCACCACCACTCTGGCCCCGGTTCGGTGGAGCATACCCACTGATGCCGCGCCGGATGACCCTTTTCTGGTTCTGGTCGGTTCTGTTGGCAATGTCGCTCTCTCCGGCGGCGTGGGCCGTCCAGGACGGGTTGTTGGAGGCTGGTCGAAAAATTTATAATTTCCGGTGCTACTTTTGTCACGGCTACTCGGGTGATGCCCGCACCCTGGCTGCCAGCTATATGGCCACTCAACCCCGCAACTTCATGGCCAGCGACCCGCAGGAGTTTCCCCTGGAACGCCTGGAAAAGGTCATCGCCGAGGGACGGCCAAAAACCGCCATGCCGGGATTCGCCACTGTCTTGACCCCGGAAGAGATTCATCGCGTAGCCAGTTTTGTGCGCGAGAGATTCATGATCCGCCACGATCCCAATACCCGCTACCACACTGCGGAAAACGGCTGGCCTGATCATGTCCGGTACCAGGCGGCTTTCCCTTTTGCGACCGGCGAGGTGGCCCTCGATGCCGGTGAAGAGACCCTGAACCAGGAGAACAAGATTGGAAAAAAACTCTTCATGACGGCGTGCATCACCTGCCATGATCGGGCCAGAACCGAGAACGATGGTCCCATTTGGGAGTCCCATGCCGTTTCATGGCCGCGCAATCGGTACTCCCATCGCAGCGATCCACCCCTCGACGCCGTGAGCGGAGCCACACCCTACGCCCGGCATGAAACTCCCCCCAGGCTGCCCGATCTGTCACCAACAGAACAGCACGGTGCTGCCCTGTTTCAGAAAAACTGTGCCTTTTGTCATGCCGCAGACGGGACCGGCCGCAACTACATCGGCACCTTTCTCGATCCCCATCCCCGCGACCTCACCACACCCGGTCTGCTCTTCGCGCTGGACCTCGAGGCGGTCATCCGGGACGGACTGCCCAACACCTCCATGCCTGCCTGGGGTACGGTGCTGACCACGAAGGAGATGGCGGACATCATTGCGTACATACGGCGCGCTTTCGGAACGACCAGCCAGTCGCAACGGGGATCCGCCGAATGACACCGACCTCTGCACCTCCTACTCCTTGACACCCCGCGACATCAGGAAGGTGACAACCTTGCCCATCTCCTGGGGGGAGATCAGGGCCTTGTTCATGTTCTTCGCGTAGCCACTCATCCGGTCCACCACGCCCTTCCAATCCCTGGCTTCATGTTGGGTGGGGGAGGGGAGCCGGTGGCATTGCGCACAATTTTTTATGAACTCCCCGGCCCCGTCGACCTGCAAAATGACATCGCCTGCGCTGATTCCCTGCAGGGCATTGCTGGTCAGATAGGAGAACATGGTGTGGCTCTCTCCGTAGGTTGGCGCGACGAAGCTCTTGAAGTGAACCTTCATGATTTGCATACGCCAGATCATGCGCCAGAATATCTGGTTCCACTCCTCTGCTGTGTGCATGCCGGGACCGGGAGCGTTGTGACACTGACCGCAATATTTGACAACCATCCTGGCCCCGGGAGAGTTTGCATCCTTGTATGCGTTCTCCTTGAGAGTTGGCAGCAAACCTCCCATGTCCCCGAAATGGAGATACTCTTGTTCGGAATCAGGCGTGGATTTGGGTTTGACCTCTTCGGCCACGCAGTCGAAGGTCGAAGACACGACCAGGAGACAGCCAATGAACTTTGCCAACAGATCGTGACATGTTTTCATGTTTGGTGATTCCATACTGGTTGGTGAAGGAAAGAACAGCTTTTTTGACCACAAAGGGACGACATGTTCCAAGGTGGACGCGGTTTAGATAGCGCCCATTTTATCCATGGAAGCCGACTTGAAGATGATGACCCGGTTGCGTCCTTCCCGTTTACCCTCGTACAGGGCAGAATCAGCCGCCTTGAGCAGTGCTCCCGGGTCCTCGAACTCACCGCTGAAAAGACTCGCCGCACCGATGGTTACGGTGACCTGCAGGTTGTCCACTCGCAGGGACTCCACGTCCTTGCGAAAATGCTCGGCGGCGACCATGGCCCCTTCCGGGCCGGTGTTGGGGAGGATGACGCAAAACTCCTCTCCGCCATAGCGACATGGCAGATCCGTATTGCGAAAGCCAATTTTGGCAATTTTGCCAATTGTTCTCAGAACCTTGTCCCCCATATCGTGCCCGTATTTATCGTTGAATTTCTTGAAAAAGTCTACATCAAAAAAGAGCACTGACAGCTCCAGGGCATAGCGTCGGGCGCGGGCGAACTCCTTGGCCAGAACCTCTTCCATCCAGCGGCGGTTGCTGAGGCCTGTCAGTTCGTCGGTGAAGGATAACTGTCTGAGTTTCTCCTCAAGTTTTTTTTCGGCGGTCACATCGCGAATCAAGGCGGCTGATCCGATATTCGCGCCGACGTCGTTTTTGATGGTGGCCGCGAAAAAATTCAAGATCCGGTTCTTGTAGACCAGGGTTTCCGGCATATCGATCCCCTGGCGGTTCAGAAACTCTTTCACATAAGCCGGATCGTCGACCAGATTCAGGAATCCCTCCTCGATGATCTGCCCGGCGGTTTTATCCAGAAGCCGTTCCGCTTCGGGGTTGACGAGTACCACCCGTTCATGCTCGTTGGATACCAGGATGGCCTCCCTGGCACTGTGAATGATGGTGGTCAGTTTGTTTTTTTCCTGGTACAGCTCCATCGAATTTTTGCGAATGGTGGCACTCATATGGTTGAAGACTCGTGCCATGACGCTGAGTTCGTCAACTCCTGCGACGGGAACCTCCTGGAACAGGTCTCCTGTTTCCATGCGCTGCATGGCAGCACTGATCTGTGTCAGGGGTCTGGTGATATGGCGGGCCAGAAACCAGATCACCGGGACACCCAGCAGTAAAATGGCGATTCCAATACCAAAAATGAGGAACCGGATAAAATTCAGGGAGGAGCTTCCATCCAGGAGACGGTCATACGACTTGACGATCACCAGGCTCCAGTCAAACAGGGGCAACCTTTTGAAAACGACGTAATTGGTATGACCGTTCTCCTCGAAAGTGCCCATGCCCTCCGTTGCCTGGCGGGTCTTGTCCATGATGGCCAGAAACTCTTTGGAGCTGCTCACGCTGGACACTGTTGGAAGATAATGTGCCAGGTCATGGGGGCCGCCTTCAGGCTCGCTTGAGAGTTGTTCAAGGCTGATGGCATGGGTGCTGTCCGCCATGATCCTGCCTGACGGTGTGATGATGAACATGCGATCGAGCTGTTTTTCGGTGGAGAGCGAAACCTGTTTCCGGTCTTCCCGCAAAACCTCCTGGAAGTAGATGACGGGAATTTCGAAATGGTAGAACGCGGGGGTGGTGCCATCGTCCAGGGCAACGGGCGATGTATAGGCAAACACCCACTGTTTGACATCGCCCGACATGTAAGGCGGTGTCACATGGACCTCGCCGGGTTGCAACCGAAACGATGGTTCGAAGAAAACGGAACCGCTCTCCGACGGGGAGAGTTCCTCATCGGGGGCCACCTTCCCCCGGGTGATGCGGGAGTGCTCCTGACCGGAGCGGTCGATCAGACAGGTCTCGCCGATGGGCAGGCGTCGCTGCAGGGAGAAGGTCCATCGGTCGATCTGCTCCCGGATGGCCCGTTGCGCCGGGGAGAGATTCAGCACTTTTGAGGCATCGAATTGATTGCCGGATCGGGTCTCCGGAAGAGAGAAGTACTCCTTGAAAATCGGATTCTCCATAGCCAGAGTCATGGCGAGCTTGGCACGGTCGTGAAAAGCTTCCGTGTGGTGCTGCGTGGTATCGACGACATGCCACATGTGCGAGATGGCGCTGGAGACAACGGCCTGTTCGGTGACACGAAAAGAAAACCAACCGATGGCGCTCACGCCAAAGGCCATCAAAACGACAAAGACCATTATGAATTTATGATGAATTTTTTTAAAGCGAAGACTAAACATGAGGAGCGCCCTGGAGATGTGAACCCCGCACCACGTTGAGATAGGACTCCTCCAGGGAGTCACCCCCGAACTGCTCCCGGCACGAAGACGGACTCCCCACGAACAGCAGCCTGCCATGGTGCAGAATGGCCATGGCGTCGCACAGATTCTCCACGTCGGTGAGAATATGCGTATTGATGAACAGGGTCAGCCCCTGCTCTTTGCGGCGCAACAGCTGGCATTTCAGGAGTGCCCTGGCCAAGGGATCGAGGCCAGAAGTAGGTTCATCCAGCAATAACAGCTCCTTGTCACTCAAAAGGCAACCCGCCAGACCCAGTTTCTGAGTCATGCCCTTGGAGAGGGTGCGGATCGGTCGACTCAGGGCGGAGGGTTCCATGTCCAGGGCGTACAGAGTCTCCTCTATGCGATGATGTGTGACCGTCACTCCATGCAGACGCAGCACACAAGCGACAAACTCCCGCCCGCTGAGCTGGGCGGGCGGGAGAAAACGCTCCGGGAGGTAGGCTACCCGGCAGCGAGCTGTGTGCTGTACTGCCGGGACGCCAAAGAGACGGATCTCGCCATGGTCCAGGCGGCAGAGGTCCAGTATGCACCTGATCAGAGTGGTTTTGCCAGCCCCGTTGCCTCCGACCAAACCGAAGAACGTCGCCTGCCGGACCGCGACACTCACTCGGTCCAGGATGGTGTGACGACCCAACCGTTTGTGCGCTTCAATAACGTCCAAAGCATTCAAGGCGGTGACACCCATCGACAGCTTCAGTGGAAGAGACTTGATCGGTCGTTGCTTCCTCTATTGCAAAAGGATGATCTTCAGCCTGGACACGATACTAAAACCCGGAGCAGACATAGATATTTTTGTTGGCCAGGGCATAGGTCGTCGCCGCATCGGTCGTCGCACCCGTTGCAGCGTCGGCACTGCCGCGTATCTCCCCTGTGGTACCGACCCCATCGTCGAACTGGGTGTCGTAGATCATGGCATATTCCGTTGACAGGCCTTTCATGCAGATCACCTTCTTGGTGATGCCCAGGACGCTGTTGGAGCGACCGTCCGCAATGCCGGTGATGCCGCCAACCGCATTGACCGGGAAGGCGATGTTGCTGCCGGATGTGCCCACCAGGCAACTGCCTTTCACCAGGTTTTCGCAGTACAGATGGTTCCAGGCCAGTGCCGTTTCGTCACCGGCGCTGCCGGTTTTGTCCGCCGAATCGAACAGGCCGGTGATGATGCCGTTCCCGTTGCCGGCCAGGGCGGCCACCGACCAGCGGGTGGCGGCACCGGCGTCATCGCCGGGCAAGGCCCAGTAGGAGTCCATGTAACTGTTGATGGCTCCCTGGACCGAGGTGGTGTCCGTGGCGATCCGCTTGATCTTGGAATTCTTGACCAGTGTCTGTCCCTTGAGAACGCCACCGATCAGCAAGCCAATGATGACCAGTACAATGGCAATTTCAATCAAACTGAACCCACCCTGCCGCTTGTCGTCTTGCAAACTCATTGCCCATACCCCTGCACATAAAATGTTAACCCAATGTGACCAGACGCCAAAACAAAGAGAAAGCCTCTCCCTGTTTTGAGATTACGGAGTGTTTTTCTTCTCATTTTCGAGAATTTTTTCTTGCTCCTCCAGCTTCTCCAACCAGACTTCAAGCGCTTGCCGTTGCTGTCCGGTCGTGCCTTCGCGGAGCAGGAAGTCTCTCTTCAAGGCCCTGACGACATCGATCTCATTCTGCTCCGAGAGAACCCTGACATGCAATCCCTGAGCCCAAAAAGGGAGTCGATGGATCATAATATTTTTCTCGACATCATGCATGAAACGACGTGCCCGTTCGTGGTCGCCGAGATGGTGACGGGCGTGCAGTGCGGCAAAGACCAGCCACGACCAGCGCCGTTGAGGCGCTTCGAGAAAGGCACGATGGACAAAGTCGAGCATCAGCCGTTGCCTGTCCGGGTCCGGAACCAGCCCGTACACGCGGATGGCCATGAACAGGGGGTATTCGGAGCGCGGATCGAGGGCCAGAACACGCTCCAGCCAGGTGGCCAGATGGTGAAAATTCATGTGCTTGAAGGGAACCATCACCCCGGCCTGATCATCGAAGGTCTGCAACCAGAGCATCCAGACCGATGCCATGGCCACCGGGTCGCCGAGTGTGGAAAGGTGCAGCCATTCCTGGCGTGGCGCAGGGCCATAATCCCGCAAGCGGGCCACGGGAGCGGGAGCGAAAACCTTCCATGCCGTCTGCAATCCCAGCGCGAGCAGCAGAAGGACAAGCAACCAGCGGGGTGAACGGCGATGGGACGCAGAAGATCGAGTCATGGTCGAGATGGTCAGAAATCCTTCCCGTAGAGATCGACCAACCCCGTGGCGATCAAAAGCAGCAGATAGATCCCCGTCTCTTCCAGGATGGGCAGAAGTGCGGTGAACGAACCCGTCTGGTAGACCAACCACTCCGATGCCGTGAAATGGTCCAGACCGGGAAGCACCCCGGCAATGCAGGTGACGACGATCTTGGCTCCGATCGAACTCCAGTGGGGATTCATCTCACTGGTTTGCCGGGCTATGAGCAGCAGGGTACCCATGGAACGGGCGAGCAGATAAAAACCGGCGGTCAGGGTCATGGCCAGCGGGGCCTGCCGAAGGGTCAGGGTCAGCACCAGAGAGACTCCGGCCATGAGCAGCAGTTCACATCCCAGGGCCATGCTCCACAGAACCGCCTGGCCAGCCGGTACCAGGGGAAGCAGCGCCAGACCACACACCAGGGCCAGCAAGACGGCAACCATGGCAAATCCGAGAAATCTTCCCATGAACACAACTGCTCTGGGAAAAGGGAGGGCCAGAATCAGGTCAAAACCCCGATTTTGCAGCTCGCGGGCCACGGCAAAGGTGACCAGAGTGGCCATCTGGAAAACACACCCCAGGCGAAAAAAAAAGCCAAGTATGGCGGCCTGCGATCCTTCGGTGCCGGTGAGCAGCAGCTCGCCAAAGAAGAGCGCCAGCACCCACCCCGCGCCGATCATCAGTGCCGCGGTCCACACCCAACGGTCCCGCATGACCTCTCTGAGGGTACAGGCGGCGATCACGCCTGTGGCAGAGAGCAGGGGGGGATGGGTTGTCATGGCAGCCTGCCTGCTTTGACCATGCGATATTTCAGTACCAGCGGGGAGATCCACGCGACGATGTCATCACCTCCCAGTCGATAGGTTCCGTTGGTCAGGTCGCTGTTTTCCAGCTCGGCGGCGTGAGCGCCGGAGGTGGGCATCCTGGCCCCGGAGGGCAGATAGGCTCCATATCCGTTGGGACCGTGGGAGAGAAAAACCGCCGGGATGGCGGTGACCATCGTTGTTCCGGCAGCATTTTGCAGCGTGATGTCCCCTTCGCACTGGCATTTCAGGGAGAAAGAGGCGCTGGCCGCCGCCGGACAGGCGACCGGGACTGCGGGTGGGCAGGCCTCGCCGGTGGTGGTGCCGGTGCCGGTGGTGGCCAGGGCGACATCGTCGGCAAACAGCCCGGTGACCTGGTAAGAGAACAGATGGCTCCAGGAGTCCACCGGGTTGACGCCCAGCGTGGTCCAGGGTACGACCCCCACGAACTGGCCGCTGGCGTTGGCGACGCAGGCTCCGGCCGCACGATTTTCCAGGCCATCGAAATCGGTATCCGGGCAGGGGAGTCGGCCATTGATGGCCGCAAAACCCAGTATGGCTTCACGGATCTCCTGCAACTGGTCGAAGCTCTTTTCTGCACGGCGTTTGGTGGTCTGCCCGTGGATTGCCTTGATGGCTCCTCCGAGCAGCAGGCCGGTGATGATCAGCACCATGGCCATTTCGATCAGGGTGAAGCCGCCGCACGATTTGCCAAGCCATTTTCTTAATTCGATCATCAAGATATCCCTGTTGTCACTGACCACACGTCCCGATGCACATGTCCGGAAAACTGACGGATCCGCTGTTCAGATCGGTGATTTCAATCTCCAGTCTGCTCAGACTGCTCATGTTTTTGTTGCCAAAGTTGACCTTGATCGTGCCAACCTTGGCAGAGGATTTGGTGATGGTGATCGCATAACCGCTGCAACTGGATGTCCCTGCGCTGGTAAAGTCAAACTGACAGTCGATGGAACCGAATCCCCCTTCCGGTCGCAGGCGAATCACGTTGGAGCCGCTCAGGTTTGCCGACGCCGTGAAGTTGGTGAAGAAATAGGTCGGATTGCTGGTGGGCAGAACAAGACAGGGATTGTCGGAACGGGCACGATCTCCTCTGACGAAAGTCGATGCGCCGGTGGCGGAATTCATGCTGGTAGGCCTGTCGCCAAAGCAGTCGTAGTTGCTCCCCTGGAAGAGCAGTCCGGTGGATGCCGCCACACTGGTCGAGGTACTGGTCGAGGTACTGGTCGAGGTCGAGGTGCTGGTCGAGGTCGAGGTGCTGGTCGAGGTCGTTGTGGTGGGCACCGAGGTGGTTGTGGTGGCGACCGAGGTGGTCGTGGTGGGTACCGAGGTGGTCGTGGTGGGTACCGAGGTGGTTGTGGTGGCGACCGAGGTGGTCGTGGTGGGTACCGAGGTGGTCG
>JADGCJ010000109.1 GCA_015229045.1 Magnetococcales bacterium | reverse complement strand
CGTTGCGGATTTCCAGGAGGGTATGGCCGTGCATGGCGCACCAGGCGGGCAGGTCCTGGTGCAGGCCGCGGTCCGTGGCGTGGATGACCAGGATGGCCCCTGGGGGCAGGGGTTTCATGGCGGCTTCCGCCCGGATGAGTGGCAAGGGGCAGAGCAGACGGCGGGCATCGACGAAGGTATCCATCTTTTGACTTTTAATATTTTGTTTTTAAAGTATCAAAAAAAGAAAATGTTCTATCCCTTGACTATAAAAAAGTTTATATAAAAATTATAATAAAAAAGTCAAAACATTTTCTTTTTTTGATACTTTAAAAGATAAAATATTGAAAGGCTCAGATATACCACGCCTCCGGGATCTCCTCGGGAAGCAGCGGGGTGACGCTCCGCTCTGTTTCCCCCTCTTTCCCCCGTATGGCCACAGTGACCCGAGCCTCGTTCTTCCCCTTGCCGAAACGGGCGGTGAGACGGCAGGCCAACTCCAGATCCGCCTCCGTGGGCTGACCCTCCACCAGCGCCAGCGGACCCGGAAACTCGGTGGCGTTCAGGGCGAATCGCCCGTTGCGGAAACCCTCCAGAAAAGCGTTCTCCGTCTCGTCCCGCCCCACGATGACCTTGAAATGAGGGGCCGGTCGCAAATGACGCCCCGCTTTCAAAATCAAAATATCCTCCATGGAGTAGTCCCTGACGCCACGCCCCTGCCACAGATCACCCAGACGGCGGGAATAGACCGGGTCGGTCAGGAAACAGCATCCGCCCGCCGGAGCCGGAAAATCGGTGATGCCGAAACGCCGCGCCATCTCGAACTGGCCGTAGCGTCCGCGCCCGTGCAACGCCCCCAGCAGTTCCCGATCCACCCAGCCGCGCAACTCCGGTTCCGTGGGCAACAGCCGCTTGGCGCACAGTGGTCGCAACAACCACTCCCCCGCCCCGGAATGCTTCTGGATGAAAGGCAGATTGGCCCGGCGCTGACTCATGGGACGCTGGCCCACCACCTCTCCGGTGAAGATGAAGTGAAAACCCATCTCCCGCGCCATCTCCCAGGCCTTTTGAACCATGAAGATCTTGCAGTCGAGACAGGGATTGAGATTCTTGCCGTAGCCGTGGCGCGGGTTGGTGACAATGCGCACATAGTCTTCGGCGATATCCACCAGATGCAGGCGAATGCCCAGAAGTCGCGCCGCGTGCAAAGCGTCGTTGCGCGGCGGAGCCACCCCCTCCTCCGGATTGCGCAGGCTGCCCGTGTGGGCCTGAATGCAGAATCCGGTAGAAAAGTTGACCCCCTCCACCTGAAGACCCTGCTCCAGAAGCAGCCGGGAGGCCAGAATGCTGTCGAGTCCCCCGGAAAGCAGTCCCAGGGCTCGAATGGGTTCGGAAGACATCGGAATCAATCCTGTTGTTTCAGCCAGCGGGCGGCGTCACGGGCATGATAGGTGAGGATGAGATCGGCTCCCGCCCGGCGGAAAGAGGTCAGGGTTTCCAGAACCACCCGTTTTTCGTCGATCCAACCGTTGGCCGCCGCCGCCTTGACCATGGCGTATTCGCCGGAGACGTTGTAAACCGCCACCGGGCAGTCGAAGCGTTCCCGAACATCCCGAACGATATCCAGATAGGGCAGTCCCGGCTTGACCATCACCAGATCGGCGCCCTGTTCGATATCCAGCGCCACCTCCCGCAACGCCTCCCGGCGATTGGCGGGATCCATCTGATAAGCTCGGCGATCTCCGAAACGGGGAGTACTCTCCGCCGCGTCCCGGAAGGGGCCGTAATAGGCCGAAGCGTATTTGGCGGCATAGGAGAGAATGGCCACCTGGGAGTGCCCCGCCCGGTCCAGACCGCTGCGAATGGCCTGCACCATGCCGTCCATCATGCCCGAGGGAGCCACCATGTCGACCCCCGCTTCGGCGTAGGAGAGCGCCGACCGGGCCAGATTGGCCAGAGTGGCGTCGTTGTCCACCTCGCCCTGATGCAGCACGCCACAATGGCCGTGATCGGTGTATTCGCAGAAACAGGCGTCGGCCACCAGATAGAGTTCGGGCAGCTCGCGACGAAAGGCCCGCAGGGCGCGCTGAATGATGCCCTCGTCCGAAAAGGCGTCGCTACCCTCGGCATCCTTGCTTTCGGGTATCCCGAAGAGAATGACCGAGCGCACCCCCAGTTCCAGGAGTTCGGCGGCATCCTCGACGGCCTGGTCGATGGAGAGCTGATGGACGCCGGGCATGGAGGAGACCTCCCGACGTATCTTGCTGCCCGGAACGATGAACAGGGGCAGCATCAGGTTTTCCGCGCGGAGCTGATTTTCGCGAACCATCTCCCGAATGGCGCCGCTGCGGCGCAGACGACGGGGACGACGCGGCATGGAGAAATCGATCATGACGAACCCACCGGTTGTAACGTCGAGAACAGACCCGGATGATGTCACGGAGAAGGCTTCCCGGCAACGGCGCACGGCGAGGGAACGCTCACGAAACTGTTTTTTGTCCCCTTTCGAAAATCCGTGCTAACGGACACTTCTGAATGTATAAAATGTCGAGTCGGTATGGTCGGTTGGGCGAAGGGCTGAAGCCGAATTCATTCG
This sequence comes from Magnetococcales bacterium, assembly GCA_015229045.1. The sequence continues at coordinate 8,568 of JADGCJ010000109.1, read as the reverse complement.
CTGTCATGGGGCAGGTCGCATGGCGACACACAAGGACACTTCCGGAAAAGCGTTTCGGGTCGGAAATCGCATCGAGGTCATGGCTAAAAGCGATGTCGGCCTGGTACGCACCCTCAACGAGGATACCTTCCTGGTGGATCCGGGAATCGGCCTCCTGGTGGTGGCCGACGGCATGGGTGGACACGACGCCGGTGAGGTGGCCAGCGCCAAGGTGGTGGAGGTCATCGCCGGTTTTCTGAAGGATCCCGTCTCCCTGCGGGACCAACACGCCCAGGAATTGAATCAGGACGAGGATACCGCTCCCCAACCCACCATCGTCAACGAAACCCGGGATCTGGGCAGGATGGTGCAATCCAGCGCCAATCTGGCCGTGATCCGGGATGCCGTCACCCTGGCCAACTCCCAATTGTACGCCATGAACCAGAAAAGCGGTTACCGGGAAGGCAGCGGCATGGGCAGCACGGTGGTCGGCTTCTGGATGCCCGAAGGCAAGACCGAACCCGTCGTCTTCCACGTCGGAGACAGCCGCCTTTACCAGTTCCGCAGAGGCAAACTCCGCCAGGTCACCCTGGACCACTCCATGTATCAACACTGGAAGGATATGGGAGGGCGCGGTCAACCCCCCGCCAGCAATATCCTGCTCCAGGCCATGGGGCCCGTCGAGGATGTCTCTCCGGAGGTGCGCTTCTTCTCCATCGAAAAAGGGGATGTGCTGCTGTTGTGTTCCGACGGACTGAGCGGCATGGTTCCGGACGAAAAACTGGCCGAACTCATGGCCACGGTTCATGCGGACGCACTGGAAAAGGCTCTGGATACCCTGATAGACCAGGCCAAGAAACAGGGGGGTAAAGATAATATTACCGCGATTTTGGGGTATGTGACCGATTGAACCCTCCCAGGGAGCGGATCGGAGCCATCGGGGGGCAGATTCGGAAGTGTCGGGGAAGTCGATCCCGGATGTTTCCGAAAGATGGAGGAGACCATGAGAGAACAGACACGACTGGCAATCATGTTTGCCGATATTGCCGGATCCACCCAGATCTACGAGAAGCTGGGGGATGCCAAGGCCCGTGAGATCACCTCGCGTTGCATCGAGGTGCTGTCGGAGACGACGGAGCGTTACGGGGGGCGGGTGATCAAGACCATCGGCGACGAGGTGATGTGTACTTTTCCCGATGCCAGCGAAGCCGCTCGCGGCGCCATCGACATGCAGGAGCAGGTGTCGGAACTGGGCACCGAGCTGGGCTACGCCCTGAAGATCCGGGTGGGTTTCCACTTCGGCGAAGTCATTCAGGAGATCGAACGCCGCAAGGTGGATGTTTTCGGCGACGCGGTCAATCTGGCGGCGCGCATGGCGGCCCAGGCCAAAGGGGACCAGATCATGACCACCGGAGAAACGGTGGAAATGCTGGCCGGCGATCTTCAGGAAAATACCCGCTTCATCATCTCCACCACCGTGAAGGGCAAGACCAAACCGGTGGAGATCTTCGAATTGACCTGGGGCGAAAAAGAGGAGCTGACCATCATGGGCGGCTTCGGCACGGCGGCTACGCCGGCGGCCCCTCAGGCCAAACTGACCGTCTCCTTCGAGAATCAAAGCACCGATGTCACCGAGGACAAACCCTCCATCACCCTGGGAAGGGCCAATACCAATCATCTGTGTGTGCCCAGCCCCATGTCTTCGCGGGTGCATGCCAAGATCGAACACCGGCGCGGCAGCTTCTTCGTCGTGGATCAGAGTACCAACGGTACCTATCTGATGACGGAAGAGGGTGAGGAGATCTTCGTACATCGGGACGAACGGCGTCTGGTGGGGGAAGGTCACATCGGCCTGGGTCAGAAAACCGGTCCCAAGGATCCCATGGCCATTCGCTACGTTCTCAAGGCGTGAGGGGGAAAAGAAGATTTTGGCGAGGGAGTTGCAAAACTCCCTCAGCCAAGTTGGGGTATATTTTAATTCTTTAGACTTTTAATATGTTATCTTTTAAGTATCAAAAAAAAGGAAATGTTCTATCTTTTGACTTTATCCTTAAGCGGCTTTCCCCTGGGAGAGGGGTGCTGAACAGATACGAAAAGTCAAAAGACGGAACATTTCCTTTTTTTGATACTTAAAAGACAACATATTGAAAGTCAAAAGATTTAATCAGGCTTCGCCCTCTTCCCCCTCGTCGCCGCCACCCCTGGAATAGGCGATCACCCGGTTGCGTCCCCCTTCCTTGGCCTGATAAAGGGCACTGTCGGCGTGCTTGGCCACTTCCCAGATGCTCTCGCCATTCTGGGGAAAACGGGCCAGCCCGATGGAGAGGGTCTTGCGCAATACCCCTCCCGAGATGGGAATCTTCAGTTTTTCCACCGCCAGACGGATCTTCTCAGCCATGCGCGGTCCGAAGAAGCCCTCCGTCTCCTGCAGAATGACCATGAACTCCTCCCCACCGTAACGAATGACCAGATCCGAGGAACGAATCTGATCGGCGATGGCCTTGGACACGGTTTTGAGAACGATGTCGCCCGCTTCGTGGCCAAAGGTGTCGTTGACCTGTTTGAAATGGTCGATATCCAGCATCAGAATGGTCAGTTGCGAACGGTTGCGCTTGGTGCTGGCCACCAGGGTATCGACGTACTCCTCCAGGAAGCGTCGGTTGTGCAGACCGGTCATGGGATCCCGCAAGGCCGATTCCCGCAGGGTGTCCATGAGACGGCGGGCTTCGACCACCGAGGCGGACTCCCTCAGATAGACCTGAACGAAGGGCAGCATGCGTTGCATCAGACTGGCATGAGAGGCCTCGATGAGAAGCTGCACCACGTTGCCCACCGCGCCGGAGTGGATGACGGGGATGCAAATATGCACCAGATTGAGATCGAGCGGGTTGCGGAACTGGTTGCAGAGATGCGGATGTCCCGTGGAATCGATCATGTGCCCGGTACGCTGCGCCCGACACAAATCGGCCTGGAAGAGAATCTCCGGCTGGCACCAGCCACAGGGGGCATCCATCTGCCCGTCCACGACCATGGCCTTCATATGGTTGTGGGAGGCGGCCACTTCGTAAAGGGTGAACCGCTTGATGCCGAACTGATCGGTGAGGATGCGGGAGAGGCGGGAGTAAACCTCCAGCTTGTTGTGATCCTCCTCGATGGATTGTTTGAACTGGGAAACCTCGACCAGAATATCGACGATGTCCGTGGTGACGGAGAGCAGATTGGTATTTCCCTCCACCTTGTATTGCATCAGCTTGGCAACGTCTTGGGAAATGGTGCCGAGACTCTTCTGTAAATGCCCCATCAGGGTGTTGAGATCCTGGGCAATCTGCCCCACCTCGTCGTGACCGCTGTATTCGATGCGTCCGGAGAAGTCCCCGTCGCGCGCCCTGGCCACAACACCCTGCACCCCCTGGGCGGTGGTGACCACGGCGTGGATCTGGCTGCGAAAGAGCCAGGTGAAGAAGATGGCGAAAAAGGCCACGACCCCCGTCATGGCCAGCATGGTCAACAAGGCCTTGGATTGAATCTGGGCCAGGGAAAGCTTGATGGTGATGGCGCCCAACACCGTGCGGTTGGCCACCTGATGGCAGGCCAGACAATTGGGCGTGCCCCGGTTGGAGGCGACGAAGGGAACCGTGCCCCGGAACACCGGCGCATCGAACTCATTGGAAAGGGAGAAGGAGGCCTCTCCGGAAAAAAGCACCTCCTGCTCGACATCGTCGATCTTCTGTTCGGCATCCAGACCCGGACCGAACTGGCGAATGACCTCGGGACCCCGCACCACCCGTGCCTGCAGCAGGCCTTCCACTTCCGCGAGGCGGATGAGAAAGTTTTCCCGATTCTGAATGACGCCGTTGATCATGGATTCGGTCAGACTGACCCGTACCACCTCCGCCAGGGAACGGACCTGCTCCTGAGCGGTGGCGATGGAAAACTGGCGGAAGGAGAAGAGGCTGACGGAGATCAACACCACCATCAAGGCCCCGGAGAGGCCCAGAATCAGCAATGTTGTCTTGGTCTTGAGGCCGATGTGTTTCAGTTTGTCAAGCAGGAAACGGGTTTCCGACACGAGCAGTGCCTCGCGAGGCAGAAGGGTTATCCATCGGGACTGGTGTAACACGGTGCGTCGCGAAAATCAAACGGCAAACCCATGTTTCAATCAGGGATTTGTCCACAGTTGCAGCATACGTTCGGCCTCCATGGCATGCAGACGTTCGACCAACTGGCCGTCGACGACGCAGATCTCTCCACCGTTTTCGCGAGCATTCCGCCATGATGAGAGTATCCTCCTCGCCTTTTCAAGGAATTCTTCGGGGGGGCGGAAGGTTTGATTGGCGGGTTCGATCTGGGAAGGGTGAATGAGGGTTTTGCCATCGAACCCCAGCTCCACTCCTTCCTGACACTCCCGAAGAAAACCTACTGCATCGTCGAGGTAAAGCCAAACGCCATCGAGAATGCGACGCTCTTCCGCCCTGGCGGCCAGAATGGTTTGTTGCAGGGCCAGGCGCAGCCCGTCGCGGTTTTTGTTCGAGGGCAGATGCAAGTCGCGACGCAGATCGGAGGTGCCCATGACCAGACAGCTCACTCCGGGATGAGCGGCGATTTCGTGGGCGCGGAGAACCCCTTTGGGGGACTCGATCATGGGCCAGAGGGGCAGGGAGGGGTCGATGGCGGCGGAAAGACGCTCCAGTTCGGCGGCCGATTCGACTTTGGGAATGACCAGGGCATCGGGTCCGCCGGGGAGAACGGCCTCCAGATCCGCCTGCCAGAGGGCGGAGCGCAGGTCATTGATGCGCACCATCCATTGCTGGGAAGTCTTGCGGGGCGATTGCAGAAGATGGTGAATCTGCTGGCGACCCAGCGGTTTGGCCTCGGGGGCGACGGCATCCTCCAGATCCAGAATGAGGGCGTCGGCGGGCAGACGTTGCGCCTTGTCCAGCAGCTTCGCGTTGGAGCCGGGTACGTACAGAACGGAACGGATGGGGCGCATGTCAAACTCCTGCAGGTGGCTTGACCACGGGAGGCGGCTGGTCAAAGATGAAGGTGCATCCCATTGACTCATTCAGGGAGGAAATTATGCCACGCCAGAGATCGTCGGGGAAGTTGACTTTGCATCAACAGGCGCGCATTGCCGGGGCGAGGCAGGAGCGGACCGCGCGACGTCGCGGCGCGGTTGTGGTGGAAGAAGAGGGGAATTGGGGCGCCGAGGAGGATGGGCTGGTGGTGGCCCATTACGGGTACAACGTGGCGGTCAAGGGCGCCGACGGGGTGGAATGCCGCGCCGCCGTGCGCGAGACCCTCTCCGAGGATCCGGTTTGTGGCGATAAGGTGCGCTGGCGTCGCAACGAGCGGGGTGAGGGCATCATCGAAGCCCTGGAGCCCCGCCACGGGGTTCTGGTGCGTCCGACCTTCCGGGGGGCGCGTCAGGTGTTGGCCGCCAACGTGGACCAGATGGTGATCACCGTGGCCGCCTACCATCCCAATACCGGATTGATCGACCGCTATCTGGTGGCGGCGGAAGTGGCGGGTATCGTGCCGATCATCGTGGTCAACAAGATGGATCTGGTGGAGGCGGAAGAGGATCTGAACTTCTTCCTGGCCCCCTATCCGGAGATGGGCTACCTGGTGATCAAGGTCTCCGCCGTGGCGGGCAAGGGATTGAAGTCCCTTGGGAAATGCCTGCAGGATCGGGTTTCGGTGGTGGTGGGTCATTCGGGGGTGGGTAAATCCTCCCTGATCGCCCGGTGGGTGCCGGACGAAACCCTCTCCGTCCGGACGGTGAATCGTACCACCGGAAAAGGTCGGCACACCACCGCGGTGGCGCGGCTCTACCCCTTGGAAGGGGGCGGGGCGCTCATCGACTCGCCGGGCATTCGCGCCTTCGGGTTGTCGGGAGTGGCCGCGGCGGATATTCCCCGCTATTTCCGGGACATCGCCCCCTATCTGGACCAGTGCCGCTTCAGCGACTGCCGCCATCGGGAGGAGCCAGGCTGCCAGGTGAAAAAGGCGGTCAAGAAGGGCAAGATCGATGCGTTGCGGTTGGAAAGCCTGCATCGCATGGTGGACAGCCTGGACGAGGTGTAGCGGGTTTGCGGTAAGTTGTCTTCCGATTGCAGTTAATATGAGTATCCTGTAGGATGAACGAGATAGGGGTGGCTCCGCTCTCGGGAGGGAAGAAGATGTCCGAATCCGTGACTTTCGATGATGTGTGGAAAATGTTCCAGGAGATGGTGCGCGAGAATCGCGAGCGCAGTGCCGAGTGGGAGCGGCAGACCCAGGAGACGAGCCGGAAGAACCAGGAGACGGACCATAAAATGGAGGAGACGGCGCACCAGATGAAAGAGACGGAGCGTCAGATGAAAGAGACGGACCGTCAGATGAAAGAGACGGAGCGTCAGATGAAAGAGACGGACCGCAAAATGGAGGAGACGGATCGCAAGCTCAAGGAAAACACTCGTGTGGGGGACAACCTGACGGGAAAGTGGGGTTGGTTTCTGGAGTGGCTGGTGGCTCCCGCCTGCGAGCGGGTTTTCGCCGAGCGGGGTGTTCCGGTGCATGAGGTACACCAGCGGGTGCGCAAGCGCACCACGGATGGCCGGACTTTGGAAGTGGATATCCTGGTGGTCAACGAGAATACCGTGGTTCTGGTGGAGGTCAAGAGTTCCCTGGGGGTGCCCGACGTGAGGCGCCACCTGAAGCGTTTGGCCCGGTTCAAGGAGTTTTTTCCCCGTTATGGCGATTGCCGGGTCATGGGAGCGGTAATCGGCATCGATACGGAGGAACGTGCCGAAGAGTTCGCCCGCAACGAGGGTCTGTTTGTCCTGACCCACTCGGGGGAAGATATACGGATCGCCAATCCGGCGGGCTTCGTGCCACGGGTGTGGTGAGTGTTACCAGTGAGGGCGTTGCAATACATCCGCCGCCAAGCGGAAATGCTGTAATTTCTTGAACTTTTTATATGTTATCTTCCGAGCAGTAGGAAATTTTATATCATCTTGCTTTCTGTTTTTGCATTTTTATTGAACATCCAGAACCTGTGTATCGCTGTATGGCTATTGTATCGTGCTGTTTATCATAAACACAAAACATCGCCCCGTTTCATCTGCTGTAGTAATCGGAAGGAGCCCGTCTGCCAGGTGAAAAGGCGGGCCAGTAAGGCAGGATCGAGCCCCGGCGGACGGAGAGCCAGCTTGGTGGATGGTTTGGAATCCTGACAAGGAGAGGGAGGGAAATGCCACAGTTATCGAAAATAAACATCCGGGGATTCCGTCGGCTGCGCGATGTCTCTATCGACATGCGTTCTTTGATGGTCATGATTGGCGGCAACGGTGTGGGCAAGACCTCGATGTTGGATGCCTTGTCACTGCTTTCGGCATCGGCATCCGGGACCATGAACAAAACCTTGAGTGATCTGGGCGGAATTGCCGATGTCGCTACCTCGGGCTACCCCGAGGGCATTGGCTTCGAAGCGGCCATGGATATTCCGGGACAGTGTCCGCTGGAATATCGCCTGCATTTGGAGGTAAAGGGCTATACCTACCAGATTGCTGAAGAAGGGCTTGTTCAGGAAAGAGGCAGAAAAGAACCCTTTAAATATCTTGAAGCCTTTATAGACAATATTTGTTATTTTCCAGCGAACAATGAGAAGCTTGTAAGGCCGGATTGGAAATATAATAATCTTGAGTCGGCGCTTTCGCAAATCCCTAAAATGTTCAGGGAGCCGGAAGCGTTTCGAAACGTACTGGGTTCCGCTACCAAGTACCATGTTCTCGATGTGGCAAAAAATTCCCCCATCCGGCTGCCGCAACAGATGCGACCGTCCGGACTTCCCGGCTCCAATGGCGAGGAACTGATTTCTTTTCTGTATACCCTGAAAGAGACCGACCCGGACCGATATGAGCAGATCGAAGATACCTTGCGAGCCGCTTTCCCCCGGTTTGAGATGCTGAAATTTCCTCCGGCCGCAGCGGGCATGCTCTCCTTGACCTGGAAGGAGACCTCTTTCAGAAATCCGGTTTATATACACCAACTTTCGGAAGGCACTCTTCGTTTTCTCTGGTTGATCTCCTTGTTGCAAAGCCCCGTTCTGCCAACCATCACCCTCATCGATGAACCCGAAGTCAGCCTGCATCCCGAATTGTTGAGCCTTTTGGCGGATCTCTTGCGGGAAGCATCCAAAAGGACCCGGATAGTTGTTGCCACTCATTCCGATCGTCTTATTCGTTTTCTGAAACCGGAGGAGGTCCTGGTTCTGGATGGCGACGAAGAAGGTCATACTCAGGTGACCTGGGGAGATGCCCTGGACCTGAAGGAGTGGCTCCAGGATGTCATGACGCCTCGGAGTGGGATCCTTGACCATTAATCGCACGGAATGACCATGACCGACACGACCGCTTCCCCGGATGCCCCCCGCTGGGATCTCTCCTCCATCTACACGGGAGTCGACGACCCCGAACTCGACGCCGATCTGGCCCGGTTGACGGATCAGTACCGGGCCTTTTCCAGTGCCTTCCAGGGGCGGCTCGAAACCCGTCTGGGGGAGGCGTTGCCGGCCTGGGAGGGGATTCAGCAACGACTGAACCGGGTCTT
>JADGCJ010000108.1 GCA_015229045.1 Magnetococcales bacterium | reverse complement strand
GACAAAGGCTTTCATGTCCAGGCCTTTCTTGAGGGGGTACCTGGGCAGTTACCAATAATTAAAAAAACTGCGCATCTCGAAGCAGACGCAGCCTAAAAATTGAGGACGATGGTCTTTTTCACTTTGCTTTTGGTCTCTTCGATCTGCAGGCGGAGCTGGTGCGCCTGAACAGCCTCTGCCGGAAAGAACAAGACGCCAAAGCTGATCGAACCGGGTTGAATGGTGCGATATTGCAGGGATTTTTGTGCCATATCATCCTGGACGCGATCGACGCCCTCATGACCCACGGCGCCATCGATACCACCCGCCAGACCACCGAGAGCAACACCAGCCGCAGCCCCCTTGCCCGCCGACGACAGGACGCTTTTGCCGCTCACGATGCCAATGGCCGCACCAACCAGACCACCCGCAGCCATGCCCAGGAGACCGCCATAGGATCCCTTCTCGAAGATATCGGCGGTTTTGGTATATTTTTGTGAGCGCTCCTGGACGGTCTTGCTGTCCAGAATAGGCCACATCGTTCCACCAACCCCGACCAGGAAAGTCTGCCCATCGACAATCTTGAGAGGATGCTCACCCTGATTGTCAAAAGTGACCTGCACCGGCAACATGCCGGCACCTATGATATCGAACCCGAATTTTTCCTTGGCCAGATCCGGATTGGAGAAGGGTTCCGACCCGACTTCCGTATCAAAGACACGCTGGTGATTGAAATAGGACTCGGGGCTGCGAAAAGAGAGGGGCGTCGCCTTGTAGGTCGTCGAGCACCCCGGCACGGAGGCGACAAGCAATGACAAGACACCGACAACAACAGGAAATCTCTTCATTTTCAGATCCGGATTGCCATGGTATGAAACGGATAGGTAAGTTGGCCTGTATCTAGCAGATCTCCCCTGGTCTGGCAAGTTTTTTCTCCGCCGGAACAAGTGAACTGTCAACAGCTTCCACCTTGCAGGAACCGCATTGACCTTTGACAATGCCACTCCTAGACTGAACGGAAACCAGGGGGAGGCAATGGATTGTAAACCCGGAGAGAGTGGACCATGGCAGGGAGCAAATCCTTCTACATCGACCCCACGGCGGTGGTTCACCCCAGCGTCATCCTGGGCGAAGGGGCCTCCATCTGGAACTGGACCAAAGTCCGCGAAGGGGTCAAAATCGGCCGCAACACCAACATTGGCCAGAATGTCTACATTGACTTCGGAGTGGTGCTTGGCGACAACTGCAAAGTCCAGAACAGCGTCAACCTGTTTCATGGCGTGACGGTCGGTGATCGGGTATTCATCGGTCCCCATGCGGCGTTCACCAACGACATCTATCCCCGCGCCGTAAGCCCGGACTGGGAGGTGGTCCCGACCCGCGTCGAGGACGGCGCCAGCATCGGGGCCAATGCCACCATCGTCTGTGGTGTCACCCTGGGCAAAAATTGCATGGTGGCAGCCGGTTCGGTGGTCACGCAAAACGTGCCCGCCTTCGGGCTGGTCATGGGACAACCAGCCAAGCTGGTCGATTATGTCAACATTCAGGGCCGCCCGCTGAACCACAACCTTCAGGGTCCCCCCCCCAGCGAAGAAAAACTCCATACGGTCTTTACGGTTCCACAAGGAGATATCACCTTGAAAGCAAAGAATCGCGTGCGTGTCGGGGTCATTGGGGCGGGCAAGATGGGACGCGAACACCTGCGCATCCTCGATTTGCAAAAAAATGTCGAGATCGTCGGCATCCTGGACCCGGACAAAAGATCGGCCACCGAACTGGCCCTGCAATACAACTGCCCCATGGTGAACGACATCAGGCAGTTTGTGGATCTGGCCGATGCGGTCACCATCACCTCACCCCTGGCCACCCACGCCGAATACGGAGTCTTTCTGCTCGATCATAAAATTCATTGCCTGATTGAAAAACCCCTGGCCGGTACCGAGGCCGAGTGTCTGGCCCTCCTGGCCGCCGCCGAACGCAACAGCCGTATTTTGCTGGTCGGCTATGTCGAACGTTTCAACCCGGCTGTGCGCCAACTCTCTGAAATCCTCGCCCACGGCAACCGGATCTACGCCATCGACGTGCGACGCATGAGCGCAGTCAACGATCCGCTGACCAGTGACCTTGACGTCGTGCTGGACCTGATGGGTCATGATCTTGATATCGTTCTCTCCCTGATCCAGTCACCCGTCACCTCCGTGGCGGCCCATTCGGTGCGCCCCCACGCCACCCGGACCGATGATTACGTCACCGCCCTGATCACCTTTGCCAACGGCTCCATTGCCAACCTGATCGCCAGCCGGATCACCCAAAACAAGGTGCGCGAACTGCGCCTGACCACCGACCTCGGCTACATCGCCCTGGATTATGGCACCCAGGAGCTTTTGATCTACCGCCAGGGGGCGGGTGCCATCGAACACAGTAAATCCCCCAAGCTGGGCAGCTACAGCCTCGATCTTTCCATGGAACGGGTTTTGATCCGTCCTGGTGAGCCGCTGGCCCGCGAATTGCGGCACTTCCTCGAAGCCGTGCGCGGGAAAAAGCCCCCCCTGGTCACCGGGCAGCAGGCCCTGGACAACATGCGCCTGGCCTGGCAAATCAAAAAATTGTGCGAAAAACCATAACCATCTGCCAGTTGCAACCCCCTTCCCAATCCGAGTGGAATCAACGAAATCCATGCGCTGCCTGCTGACCAAACTCCGGCGCTTCAACTACTACGATGACATGGCCCGTGCCTGCCACGACAACGGCATCATGGCCGTCTCGGAGTATTGCGAAAACAAGGAAGATGGCGAAAAAATACTCGACATGATCGACCGTTTTCGCCCCGATTTCATCCTGAGCCACCCGGCCTACTCCCTGATCGCCTCCCGGGTTGGACATTTGAAAGGTATTCCGGTTCTGCACTGGCTTGCCGACAAGTTCATCAATCGTGATCACTTGAACCGGGACATTTACACGGATACCGACTTCATCTTCCCAACCTGTCGCGAAGATACCGAACTGCTGCGCAAGATTGGCGTCAAAGCCAGCTACATGCTGAACGTTTGCAACCTCAAGCCCGTTCACTACCACACAGAGGAAAAAAAGTATGGCGTCAGCTTTGTCGGCACCATCGAGCTGGGTCGCAACAACTATTATCGCCAGGTCATGGAAGCGGCACGAGAGACATTCAACCAGGATTCGGAGCTGCACCGCTCTATATTCGAGACGATGCAAAACGCCTTCGATGCCATCTTGCAGCAACAAAAAGAGGCCGCCCAACAGTTCCGCTACATCCTCCCGGAGCTGATTGCCAAGACCTACGAACAGATCGGCCCCATCCTTTTGCAATCCAATATTCAACCCGACAACCTGGCCTTTCTCCTGGCCAAGGAGACCGCTTTTCACCAGAGGCGCCACTTCATCGAGGCCCTGCCCCATCTGGATGCTTTCGGGCCGGAGGATTGGACCAAGGCGGAGCTGCCCAACGTTCGCTACTGGGGTGAGGCGGATCAATATCGGGAGTCTGGTCACGTCTTCGGCGCCAGTCGCATCAATCTGGCCATCGCCCGGATTTACGCGATGGACGGACTGAGCGACCGCATCTTCAATGTCCTCTTTGCGCAGGGATTTCTGCTCGCCAACCGCCAGGAGACCCTCAGCGAGGTGTTCCAGGAAGGGGTCGATCTGGAGATGTACACCACGGCCGACGAGCTGCTCGACAAGATTCGTTTCTACGAAAACAACCCGCAAGCCAGGGAAAAAATAGCCAGGCAAGGCCACGACAACGTTGTCAAGAATCACACCTTCACCAACCGCATCAGGGAGATGCTCCCCCTGTTGGACCGTTGATCGATCCCATGCGCTGCCTGATCACACAATTTCGCCGATTCAATTACTACGACGACATGGTCAAGGCCTGCCGGGAGAATGGCCTCGAAGTGGCCTGCGTCTATTGTGATGACCTGGAAGATGGTGGGCAGGTTCTTGAAACAGTCAACCGTTTTCGTCCCCATTTCATCCTGAACCATCCGATCTATTCGCTCGTCGCCTCCAGGGTTGGCGCCATGAAGGGCATTCCGGTCGTACACTGGATCGTCGACAAGATACTCAACAAGGAGTGTTACAACAGCCCTATATACAGCGACACAGACCTTGTCCTTTCCACCTACCGAGAGGATGCCGACAAACTTGCGGCTTTGGGTGTCCGGGCAGGTTATCTATTGAATGCCTGCAATATTGAACCTGTCGATTATGGTCGCGTCGAAAAACAGTATGGTGTCACATTTGTCGGGACCATCGAGCTGGGCAAGAACAACTATTATCGCCAGATCATGGCGTCAGGGCGGGATACCTTCGACCGGGCATCCCCCGCACATGCCGCCCTGTTCCAAACCATCCAGAACGCCTGCGACGAGATCCTGCATCAGCAACAGGAGGCCTCCCGGCTGTTTCTGTACAAGGTGCCCGAGCTGGTTGCCGAAATGTACAAAAAAACGGGCCACGTCTTTCTGCAAGCCCGGTTCATACCCGACGATGTCGTCGCCCTGCTGACCAAGGAGACCGCCTTTCATCAAAGGCGCCATTTTCTCCAGGCCATTCCTCAACTGGATGCCTTCGGACCGGAAGATTGGACTCAAGCCGAACTGCCCAACGTCAGCTACCGGGGAGCCGTCGATCTGCGCGCCTCCGGTCACGTCTTTGCCGCCAGCCGCATCAACCTCTCCATCACCCGCATCTACCAGCTGGATGGGTTGAGCGATCGCATCTTCAACGTCCTGCGTGCCCGGGGGTTCTTATTGGCCAACCGTCAGGAGACCCTCAGCGAAGTGTTCCAGGAAGGGGTTCACCTGGATACCTACTCGACCGTCGAAGAGCTGCTCGACAAGATCCGTTTTTACGAAAAAAGTCCCCACATCAGGGAAAAAATAGCCGCTCGAGGGTATGACAACGTTCTCAAAAATCACACCTTCACCCAGCGCATCCGGGAAATGCTCCCTCTGCTCTCCCTGTGAAGGCGCCGCAAGCTCCAGCTCGCAAAACACCCCTCGTTTTTTCAGACATTTTTGCAGGCCTTCGGGCAATCTTTCACAAAAAACAGGATTTGCAGGCCCTCGGGCGATCTTTCACAAAAAAACAGGAAATGATTCATGTGTATGATTTTAGAAAAAAAATTAAAACATTTACCCCGGATCATCCACACCATGCCCCCATTTTATGCCCGGGATGCAATTTTTTTGTTATCATTTCCGGTACGCTTATGTTAAGAAGGAGCCAGTGCTTCCACTCAGAATCAAATGGAGATTTCATATCATGTCAGACCGGGAAACCGGAACCGTAAAATGGTTCAATGACAGCAAAGGGTTTGGATTTATCGAACGGGAACGCGGTGGGGATGTTTTCGTTCACCACTCAGCCATTCAAGTCCAAGGGTTTAAATCTTTGGCCGAAGGGCAAAAGGTGGAATTCAGCGTCGGCGAAGGGCCGAAAGGACCGAAGGCGGAAAACGTCATACCCATCTGAAGCAGTTCCGGCTCCGCCGCTCCGGGTTTCCCGCGAGCGGCGGCGCTCATTCCCTCCCCCTCCCCTTTTTTTACCTCCCCCCTGCCGTTTTGTTCGCGCCTCGGCTCCTTGTGGTTGCCTGTCGTTGTGTCTCCCTTACGCCAATCCCGTCTGTGATCTCTGTCGGACAAGAGTGTTGCTCTCCTCCCCGATCAAGGCGATACTCTGTCCGTCGCAAGGGAGTCTTTGAAAAGGTTTTCACGTTCATGAACGAACAGGGAGAATATCCATGAGCAGTGGCAACGAGATGGGTTACGCAGTGGTGCACAAAGCCTCCGGCACCTTTGCCCAGGTGGTTGAACAGACTCGCCAAGCCCTTGCCGATCAAGGGTTTGGCATCATGGCGGAGATCGACGTTGCGGCGGCCCTGAAAAAACGTCTGGGTGTCGATTACCCCCGCACCCTCATTCTGGGAGCCTGCAACCCTGCTCTGGCGCACCGGGCGCTTCAGGCGGTTACCGACATCAGCGTACTGATGCCCTGCAATGTTGTCGTGCGCGAGGATGGGCAGGGCAACGTAGAGGTGGCTGCCATCGATACCATGGCCATGGCTCACCTGGTCAATCATCCCCAGTTCGACACAATCGCCACGGAGGTGGGGCATCTCCTCTCCCAGGCCCTGGCAACAATACCCTGACCATCGCCCGCAAACCGCGACTCCCCACAGGCTACCGCCGACTTTTCCGCAACCGCACCAGGGGAAGACTCTTGTGGGCATGCTTGAAGGAGGGCGACACTGCCGTCTGCCTGCAACACGGTCGTCTGCCCGCATCAGCCGACAAAATGGCGCACCCGGGGAAGAAACTCATTGGAGGCGATGGGTTTGTTGATGAAGTCGTCAGCCCCCATGCGGAAGGCCTTCTCCCGCGACTCCATGGAGCTGTCCCCCGTGATGAGGATGACGGGCAGGGTCTTGGTCTTCGGGTCTTTGCGCAACTGTGAAAGCAGCTCGAAACCGTTCATTTCCGGCATATTGACATCGCAGATCACCAGATGGTGCGGATAAAGGTTGACCTTTTGCAACGCATCCCTGGCTGAGGGAGACTCGGTGCTTTGTACACCGATCCGATCCAGGAAGGTGAGCAACAGTTTGCGGAAGTCGGGATCGTCATCGATCACCAAAACCCTGGGAGTCACGGACGGCAACTGGACGGAAAAAGTGCTGCCCTTGTTCTCCTCGGAGACGACACGAATGGTGCCGCCGTGTGCCCGCATGATTTCGTCGGCGAAGGGCAGGCCAAACCCGGTCCCGTGCTCCCCCGCCGTGCCGGTCGTCGATGTCTTCTCTTCCAGTTTGAACAGATTGGCCAGGCGGCTGGCAGGAATGCCAACCCCCGTATCTTTCACAGCCAGGGAAGAGGGTTGGTCGTGCGACGCCAGGAGGGTGATTTGATCCCCGGGTCGGGAAAACTTGACGGCATTGGAAATCAGGTTATGCAGCACCTCGCCGAAGAGGTTGGGATCGGCATGGATCCGGTAGTTCTCCGGAACGTGATTGGCCACGGTGATTTTTTTCGCTTCGGCCTGCGGGCGCAGGTTTTCCAGGGCCTTCTCCCCGGCAAACCGGGCATCGAAGAAGCGGCGCTCCGGAGTGATCTTGCCGGTTTTCAGGCGACTGATGTTGAGCAGCTCGTCGATCATCCGCACCATTTTCTTGCTGCTCTCCACCACCCAGGCAAGAAACGATTTTTGCTTGGGACTCAGCGGATTTTTGACATCGTTTTCCAGGAGTTCCAAGAAACCCAGGATGGTGGTGAAGGGGCCGCGCAGATCGTGGGCAACCAGGGAGACAAACCTGTCTTTCAGACGGGTAGCCTGTTCGGCCTCCTCCTTGGCCCGTTTCAGGGTTGCCATATCCTCTTTTTGCTGCGTGATGTCGCGCAGGATGCCTACCACATACCAGGCCCCTTTCATCAGGATGGCCGTAAAAGAGCCCTCCATGACGAAGGTGTGTCCGTTCTGGTGACGTACCATCGCCTCGGAGACCAGCCGATGGCCGGTATCGCTCCCTTCCCGACAAATGCGTCCGATATCCTCCAGCAACGTTCCCCACAACTCCCCCTTGGTCAGGAGGGTATGAAAATCCTGTCCCAGAATTTCCGCCGGGGGATAACCAAAGATACGCTCGGCAGCCGGGTTCCAGTAAATGATGCGATTGCCGGGGTCGAGCATGACGATGCCATCGTGAGCGGCCGAGGTGATGGTATCCAACTGCTCATGGGCTTCGGATAACTGGGCCGTTCTCTCCAAGACCCTGAACTCAAGATCTTTCTTGGTGCGCCGCAGAGAATCCAACGCCTCCTGGAGCGCCCGTGCCGTCGAGATCTTGTGCAGGGTGTGATAAATGGAGCGACTGAGGGTCTCAAGGCTCAATTCCGACTTGTGGATATAGTCATCGGCTCCGGCCCGCCATGCTTCCAGGATGGCCTCTTCCCCCTCATGACCCGTAAAAAGGACAAAACCTGCCGAACAGCCGGCGGATTTGATCTGTTGGATCAAATCGGTCCCGGTCTCCCCTTCGAGACGGTAATCGACAAAGACCAGGTCAGGTTCGTTGTCCCTGAGCCAGATCATGGCATCTTCGCCATTCTGGCGCACGACAGGCGTCACCTGCCAACGAGCCAATTTGCGCAGGAAGACCCGCAGCAGCGTACTGTCGACAGGATTGTCGTCAATGATGAGAACCTGGAGCGGACTTTTCATGAATGCGTTGGTTTCCCGAGCATGGGAAGAGACAAGTCCGGGAATCCTACACATTTTTTTCCCGGAATGGAATCCGTTACGCACAAGACGCCAGGGGAATCGCGCTTCAATCCATTTTTCCAGTGAGGAAACGGAAATTATCCGTTATCCTGCCGGGCATGCAGGGAGTGCAACACGACAGGGTCTGGTCCGATCTCCTGCGACGATCCTGTTTTTGGGAGTGACCCGGAGAGGGTTGACGATTCATCACCATGAATGATCGGGTTGGAGTCCGTTGGATATTTTTCCTGCCAGTCATCCTGCTGCTGGGTGCGGTGGGCTGTTTTCATGCCGCCTGGAACCAGACCAGGGGTGATTTCCAGCAATGGATTGCCGCCTCTGCGACACAGGAGGGGTGTAGCGCCGGCAGCCTGTCGCGCATGGTTGGCGCGGTGGACGCCCTGGCCGCGCGGCAGCGTTCACGCACCGATGCCGCCTTTGGCAACCAACTGGCACAAGCCATCGAGCAGCTGCGGCGTTTTACCAAGAATACCGAGCAGGATCCGAATCTCTCCTCCTGCCGTTCCGAGCTGACAACCTACACGCAAGAGGCCTCCGACCTGCTCGCCGCCTGGCGTGAAGCGGCAGCGACACCCCCTCAACAAAGACGACAGATCGTCCAGAATCTGCTGACCCAGTTCCGACGCATCGATGTGAGCAGGCTGGAAATGCAGCTGGTCCGCATGCGTCGCGTCGAAAAAGATTTTGTCCTGCGTGGGGAGAGCGAGCTCCTGTCGACTTTTCGCACCCTCATGGAGGGGTTGGTCAGCGAAATGACGTCGTCCGGGCTTGATGACACCTTGCAGGAGCAACTCCAGCCCGCCCTGGATGCCTACAAGACCGCCCTCGGGCGCTATGCCAGCAAAAGACAAGCCCAGGATCGGGATCGTCTGCAAGAGTTTCAGGCCATGGAAGAGGCCGCCTCCGTGGTCGAAACCCTGATCAATCAGCTTTTCATACCCAATCTGGAACGGCTCATACAGCCGCTTCTGACCTTCCCGGACGACTGGGAGCAGGCTGCAACCCCGTCCGGCACGACAGCCGACAAGGACAAAACGCGAACCGATCATGCCATTGATCGGGTGTTGCAGCGTCTCCAGTCGCTTCCGGAAAACATCACGCTGGCCGGAAACAGGCTCGAACCCTTGCGGCAGCAGTTGAAACTCTACCGCGACACCTGGACAACCCTGCGGACGCGCCAGGATCGTCTTGCAACGGTGGATGCACGACTGGAAAAAAGCCGCCTGGCCCTGGAGAAGAGTCTGCTCTCTGCCCGAGGGATTGCCGGATTGGCGCCAGAAACAGGCCGCGACTCGGGTCTGCCCGGCACCGAGACAGCACTCGATTCGGGCCAAAACCTGATCATCCTGGCCTGGGTGCTTCTTGTTGCGGCTTTGGCAACCGCCGGGGTGGCCATCTACCGGAAGGAACGCCGAACCGGGACAAAATTCGCAGCAGCGAAAACATCCATCGCCACACGACATACCCAGCCGGAGATGGAGACCCCCGCTCCGACCCCTGCACCAAAACCGCCTGTTCAGACCACCGCACCGTCGCCAAAACCGCATACCCAGTCCACTGCGCCGCGTCCGGTCGCGACCCCCGCGCCCAAGGCGCAACTCCAGGTCACCGTTGCGCACCCAACCGAAGTGACCGAGGCGACCAATCTCCTGGCGGGAGTCATTCACGACATGCGTCTGGCCGAACAGCGTCAGGAACAGGTACTGGGCACGTTGAAACGACACATGGCCACTGCGGTGACCGCCGCAACGACCCTGCACGACGCCGTCAACGCGATCATGACCACGCAAGAGAAGGGAGTTTCCGCTGCCATTGTCGCCCAAACGACCAGCAACGAGGAGCATATGGCAACCCTCGCCGCCCGTATCGGCACCGGCCATGACCATCTGACAAACCTGGGGGAGACGATCACCCAGGTCCACACCGATCTCCAGGCCGCTGCCCTGGCAACCGGCGACGTCGGCCAGGGGATCCGTTCCATCTCGACCGGGATCCAAGAGCTGGAAACAGCCTTTGCACTGGTCCAGCAAAACTGCCATGTGGCGGAACAGGATTTCAGCCATGCCAACAATCTGAGCCAGGTCTCTTTTGGTGTGATCGACCAGCTGGCCGGGACAGCGCGTGAAATTGGCAAGGCCGTCGAGATGATCGACGAAATTGCCGAACAAACCAACATGCTCGCCTTGAATGCCTCCATCGAGGCTGCCGGGGCAGGCGACGCCGGCAAAGGCTTCGCGGTGGTGGCCAATGAAGTCAAGGCCCTGGCGCGCCAAACCAGCGAAGCCACCGTGATGATCCATCAACACGCCGAGGCCGTCCATAAACAGTCCCATGAGACCATGGAAGCAGCCCGGGAGATCGGCCGCATCCTGGAGCATATCGGCCAAGCCAATGCTGCCATTGCCAAAACCGTATCCGCCCAGACAGAGAACATCAACTCCCTGGCAACGATCACGGGGCGGATCGTCGATATGGCAGAACCCGCGACCCGGCAGGTCAACCTGGCAGCGGAAACGATCCAGGCATGGGTGCAGACAGTGGGTCACCACACCCAGGAGCTGGCCGAAGCCAACATCACGATCCAGACGATGCACACCGCTCTCTCCGAGCTGTCGCACCTGATGGCGGAGAGTTCCCCGGAAGGGGGTCATGACACCCGGGAGAGCCTGGCCAGGCAGCTCCAGGAGATCGCGCACCTGTTCGATGCCCTGCACCACACGGCCGAAGAGATCACTCTGTCCCACGCAGCCCTAACCAAGGCGGCGGCGCGCCTGGCACCTGTGGAGCAACAGTTGCGTTCATATTCTTGAGAGCGCCATCCCCTGTCATACCAGGCTGGGTCTGTCGAAAACGGGGTCCAGGGGGCTGGCGACCGGACAGGTCCAGAACAGAGTCCT
>JADGCJ010000107.1 GCA_015229045.1 Magnetococcales bacterium | reverse complement strand
TGTGACGTCGCCGGGGTTTCCCCGGTCGGAACCTCGGTTCGGGCCAACAGCCGGTTGGTCGATTCGGCGAAGGCCTCCGGGGCGACTTCCGGATCGAGCGGTTTGTGGATGAAGAAACCCTGCAATTCGTCGCAACCGGCCTTGGTCAACAAGGTGAATTGCGCCTCGTTCTCGACGCCTTCGGCGACGATCTGCAGGCCGTGGTGTCGTCCCAGGGCGACGATGGCCAGGAGGCTGGCCGGCGGCGATTGATGAAGAGGGAGTTTCCTGGCGTCTTCTTGGCCATTTTTTTGGCCTCGGGGTCGATGGAGAGTGAGGTCAGGGGATGGAACACCTTCTTTCCCTGACGGTCTTCCGAGTGGTACCCCCCCCCGTTCGATGTGTTTGCCGTCGAAGAAGGTTTTGGCCACCCTGGCGAATTCGGTCAGGGCGAGATGACACCGTTCCTCCCAGTCTTCGCTGCGGAAGAGGATGATGAAATCGTCGCCGCCGATATGGACGACGAAATCGAGATCGGGATCGACGATGCCGGAGAGGCTGGGAGGGGATGGCGCCGACGTTGGGGGCAGGGGGCGGCGCGATGGTCAGGACCTTCCGGGTGTTTCGGCAGGCAAGAGCGCTTGAGCTGATTGCAAGGATCTTTCGAGAGTGAGCGGTGCGTCCGGAATCCAGTCATCGTGACACGAGTTTGATCTCCAGGGGCAACCAACGGCTTCGGCGCGGCGGCGCAGCGTGTATTGGTTCAGCGTGACTCGAATCCCGGGTCCATCGTACCCTGGCAATTCACCCGGGTGACACGGGAAGAAAGGGTGCTTGCCATCAAGTCACAAGAACCAGGATTGTTTTTCAGGAAAGGACGAGCCTGAAGTGGCAAAATGGAGGTTTACACGGCATACGGGGTGGCGTAGCCTCACCCTGTGGCCTTGTTCGAAATTCCGACGGAGTTGTCGTGGGCGGGCGTGGTCGAATGGATGAAGTGCTGTGAACGTGGTTCCTTGAGCGGATCAAGGTCCCCCCTCTGCGGATCGAATGATCGAAGTTACGTCTGAAGAGCGTGCGTGATCGCATGGTGTCATACCCTGGAATCAAAAAAAGTATGACGCAAAAAGAGTTGATCATCCGCAAGGCCATGGTGGTCGTACTGGTGGGTGGCGTGCTGGTCTCCCTGGCCGGGGCGTATGTCGCGCATGCGTTGTTGTTGGAAATCCACCGGCAGGAATTCGAGAAGGATGCCAGCGAACGCTTCGAGGCGATCCTGAGTGGCATTCATCAATATCTGGACATTGTGGAAGACATTCGTGGTCTCTTCGTCGCATCCCATCATGTGGATCGGGAAGAGTTCGCCGCATACGTCCGTCCGATTCTGGCACGCAAAAAAGGATTCCAGGCAATATCCTGGAACAGTCGGGTGAAAAATGAAGAAAGACTCGATTTTGAAAAAATGACCTCCCAGGAATTCCCTGGATTCCGGATCCTGGAACGCCGGGAACAGAACCGGATGATTCCGGCCAACGTAAGGGACGAATACGTTGTGGTCAACTATCTGGAACCTCTCTCCGGGAATGAAAAGGTCTTTGGTTTCGACGTCGCCTCGGATCCCATGCGATGGGAAACCTTCGAGAAAGCCATGGAGAGCGGAATGACCGCAGTGACATCTCGGATCAGGTTGGTACAGGAGTCCTCGAACCAGCACGGAGCGCTGTTCGTACACCCCATTTACGTCAATGGTCAGGATGTCTCCACACCGGAGGCGCGTCGCACCCATTTGCAGGGTTTCGCTGTCGGCGTCGTTCGTTTCGGTGACCTGATCGAACACGCCATGGCTGCCCTTTCCCCACGTGGAATCACCTTCTGGTTGCACGATGTCTCTTTTTCCCAACAGGAAGATCTCCTTTATTGCCACATCACCCGTATGGATCGGACCCACCCGGAATCCGATCCATACGCCCCGACGGGAATCGGGACGTTGAGCTTGACGAAGACCTTCCCCGTTGCCAATCGGTTGTGGCGATTCACGGCGATCCATCATCACGATGTGACATTAGGTGTTCATAATTTCTTTTTAGGAGTGTTGACAGTTCCGGGTATCGGATTCATGCTGACATGGACATTTTTTGAATTCCTGAGGCGTATGTTGCGTGATGAACATAGCCGTCAGACCTGGGAGATGGCTTTGCGGAGCAGCGATGAACTGCAGCGAACCATCATCCGCAGCGCCCCATTCGGCATCGTGGTTGCGGACGGAATGGGGAAAATTCTGGAGTTCAACACAGCCTGCCAGCGGTTGTTCGGGTACGATCGGGACGCTATCCTCGGAGAAGACGTGGTGATATTGGTCCCTCCCGAGTTGAAACAGAGCCATAAGGCGGGATTCCACCATTATCGTGTTACTGAAGAGGCGAAGATTCTCGGGCATCCTCCGTTCGAGACTGCGGCGCTGCGTCGGGACGGGGTGGTCTTCCCGATCCGTCTGGCGGTCGATCGGGTGGTCATGGATCAAAGATTCGTCTTTCTGGGTGTCATCATCGACATGACCGAAGAGAAACGCCTGCTGTCGGAGTTGATCCAGTCAGAAAAGATGGCGGCTCTCGGCAACATGGTGACCGGCGTGGCACATGAGATCAATACCCCGGTTGGAATCGGGGTCACGGCCTCTTCGGAGTTGGAGGATCGCATCCAAAGCTTCGTTGCCCTGCTGGAGCGGGAAGGGATCTCCGAAGAGGAGTTGTCGGAACACATCGCCTTTACCGCCCGAATGGCAGGACTGATACGGGGCAATCTGGAAAGGGCGGCGGATCTGGTGCGCAACTTCAAGGCGGTCGCCGTGGACCGATCCGGTGAAATGGTACGGACCTTCATGGTGAGGGCGTGTGTGGAGTCGGCAGTCAAAACGTTGTATCACGAATTGCGTGGAACACGGCTGGAAGTGACCATTGAATGTCCGGAAGATCTTGTGATGCGTGGTCATCCCGGAGCCATTTCCCAGATTGTGATCAACCTGGTCAACAATTCGCACATCCACGGATATGCGCCGGATGCCGATGGCCGGATCGTGATGAAGTTTTCCGTGGTGGGGGAACTGTTGTATTTCAATTACAGCGACGATGGATCGGGCATGTCCGAAGAGGTGCAGCAGCGCATTTTCGAACCCTTTTTCACCACACGTCGCAACCAGGGGGGGACGGGTCTCGGGATGCATGTTGTCTACAATCTGGTGACCCAAACTTTGAATGGATCCATCCATTGCCACAGTATGATCGGCAAAGGAACGCATTTCCTGATCCGGGTTCCCCTGGGAATGAATAACGACCAATCTGCCTAATCGACGGGAGTCCCGGGATCATGAACTCCGAAATAAATGATCAACTGGAACGTCTGCGCAAGGAGATCAACGTCAAGAACGCGATCAATGCTTTTCTCAGGAAGTCCATCGATGCCAGAAACATCGAAGAACTCCTTGATGGAGCGTTGAATCTGTTTTCGCATTTCTCCTTTCTCGGGGCCGAGGACAAAGGAGCCGTTTTTCTTGTGGACGAGGCCAGGCAGAATTTGGTCCTGGTGGCCAAACGCAATCTGGCCAGGGAGTTGCTTTCCTTGTGTGCCGAAGTTCCCTTCGGACACTGTCTCTGTGGCCGCGCGGCACTGACCGGGCAGATCCAATTCGCCTCCGTGGTCGACGAACGCCACGAAATCTGTTTCGACGGCATGCAACCTCATGGACATTACAATGTACCGATCATGTTCGATGGTCAGGTCGAAGGCGTCATCGTCCTGTATTTGCTCCCTGATGCGGATGGGGATCCGGAATGCATCAATTTTTTGCAAACCGCCGCAGCCATCGTGGCGGGTGCCCTGAAGCGTCTGGCTGCGGAGAAACAGATCCACATGAGTGAACAGATGCGCCGGATGGTCATCGAGAACACTCCTTGCGGCATCATCACGGTCAACGAAAAAGGTGCCATTCAGATTTTCAATTCGGCTGCCGAACACCTGTTCGGGTACGACAAACAGGACGTATACGGAACGAACATCATCAGCCTGGTGCCGTTTCCCCTGCGTGGTCTGTCGAAGGATATCATGCGGTGCTGCATCGAGACCGACAACCTGCACATCCTGGGACAGACACCTTTCGAGGCACAGGGGATGCGCAGGGATGGCAGTTTGTTTCCCATCCGTTTGGCGGTCAGTCGACTGGGAATGGAGGACGGTTTCTCGTTCATCGCCATGATCGTCGACATGAGCGAGGAGAAGCGTCTTTTCGACGAGGTGGTGCAACTGGAAAGAACGATCATCGAGAGTGCGCCGTTCGGGATTGTCGTGGCGGATAATGAAGAGCATATCCGGGTATTCAACGTTGCGGCAGAGCGGTTGTTCGGTTACAGCCGGGACGAGATTCTCGGCAAACCGGTATCGAAACTGGTCCCGTGTGGCATGCGGGAGGCGCACGAGTCGAGTTCTCATGCCTACCTGGAGACCGGGGAGAGCCATATTCTGGGCAAGGCCGCATTCGAGTCGGAGGCCATGCACAAGGATGGGACGACCTTTCCGATTCGTCTGGCAGTCAATCGGATGGTGATGGAGGGAAGGCCATCCTTCGTGGGGATGATTGCCGACATGTCCGAGGAGAAACGTTTGTACGCCGAATTGGTGCAGTCGGAGAAAATGGCCGGTCTGGGCAGCATGGTCGCTGGCGTGGCCCACGAGATCAACACTCCGGTGGGGATTGGGGTGACGGCCGCCTCGGAGTTGGAAGAACGCACGCACGCCTTTGTGGAATTACTGCATGGCGAGGGAATCTCCGAGGATGAACTGGAGGCATATATTGCCTCTTCCTTGCGTCTGTCCGGTCTGATTCGCGTCAATCTGGAGCGGGCTTCGGATCTGGTGTGCAGCTTCAAGTCCGTGGCAGTGGATCAATCCAGCGAGAAATTGCGGACCTTCAAGGTGCGGGACTATGTGGAATCGGCCGTGTTGACCATGCATCACGAACTCAGACATACGAAACTGATGGTGGCTGTGTCCTGCACGAACGATCTGGAGATCCGGAGTCATCCCGGGGCCTTTTCCCAAATCGTGATCAATCTGATCAACAACTCCCTGATTCACGCATTTGACTCGGACGAGGCCGGACAGATCACCATGGATTTTCAGGTCTTTTGGGATCGACTCCATTTCACCTACCGGGACAATGGCAAGGGGATGTCCGAAGAGAGTCGAAGTCGCATCTTCGAACCATTCTACACCACTCGCCGGGATCTGGGAGGAAGTGGACTGGGAATGCATATCGTCTACAATCTGGCCACCCAGACCCTGGGGGGAGCCATCTCTTGTCAAAGCGCACCCGGGGCCGGTGTGACCATTCATATCGACATACCGATAATGCGTTGATATTCCAATAACACGGTCGAACAGCCTGAGCTCGCAGACCGGAATGGGGCGTTCCAAGGTGGACAAGAGACCCTTGCGACGGAAGAACGCATTGGTTGGGGTTCCGGTTTCCCGGGATCCGCCGGGTAGTTGACAGGCAGTTCCGGAAGAACCGGGTCGATACCAGAAAAAGTGCCTCTGGAGAGGTTGCCATGTCCAAGATTCTCATCGTTGATGACAACGAGAAAGAGATCCGCCGTCCGTTGTTGCGGCAGTTGGGACGACTGTTCGGTCCTGAAAAGCTCCTGGAGGCGGGAATCGCGACCTCCGTGTTCCCCGGTGACGGGCGTCTGACCGCCAGTTTCGGTGTCGCGAGCTTCGATTCGGCGGAAAACCTGCTGCTGCAACTGGCGGAGGACGCCTTGAATCAGGCGCAGATACAGGGGGGTGGCACGGTGCATCTGGCGGAACTCGCCTGATTCGATATGATAGAAACGGTCCTGTGCAAAAAGGAGACGCCATGGAGGAGAAGAGAGAGGGAAGAATTCTTCTGGTCGATGACAAGGTGGAAGAAGAGTTGAGTACGGTGGTTCGCGCTCTTGTCCGGCTCGGTTATGAGGTCCACACCAGTATCAATGCCGCCGGTGCCTTCGCCAAACTCAAGGAAGTCCTCATCGATGTGGTGATCACCGACTACAACATGCCCTTCGTGGATGGCCTCGAATTGTTCCACAAGATCCGGGCCAAATTCCCGGAAATGCCTGTCATCATGATCACCGGTGTTGGTTCCGCAGAGGTGGCCGTGGAGTTCATGAAGGCACGAGGCACGGATTATCTCTCCAAACCTATCAACCTCAACGAACTGGATCAGAAGATCCGTCGCGCGGTCGGGATCTCCCTGAACCTCGAGTTGGCCCATTTGCGCAAGACCCTGGAACTGGTCAAGGGACATCTCAACCTGGCCTCGGCCAGTAGTCGCACCATCTTCGCCGCAGCCGACCGTATCCTGGGCAACGAATCGGAGGTCCGGGAGATCCTTGCCTCGTCCCGCAACCTCGGACAGAATCTGATCGCTGCCATCAAGGCGATCGAGTCTCATGACCTGGACAGGGAGAACGATGGGTAAAGTCCTGATCATCGATGACGAAGAGGAACGGATTCTCGCGCCTCTGTTGCGACAGTTGGGTCGTGTCTTCGGCGGCGAAAACGTCAAGGGGGTTGCGCGCGTTTCCAAGGCACTCCAGATCGTCGAACGCGAGGCCATCGATGTCGTGGTGACCGACGTCATGATGCCGGAAATGGATGGCTACGATTTCTGTCGGGCGTTCCGTTCCAACCCCTTGAACCTGGGGTATATCATCATCCTCAGCGGGCGGGATGGCGGCATCGCCGCCGGATTGCGTGCGGGTGCCGATGTCTACTTTCGCAAACCCTACGACATCGATGATCTGGTGGCCCAGATCGAAAAAGGCATGGAAGTCACCCGGAACCGGTTCCACGCAGTCCAGGATGCCCTGACCGGCTTGTATCTTCGACGCATTTTCGATGCGGTGTTCACCCTGGAAGCCGCGAAACTGGATCGGGTTTCAGCTCCTTTGTCGGTCATTCTGTTCGATATCGATCATTTCAAGCGGGTCAACGATACCTTCGGCCACCAGGTCGGCGATCTCGTGCTGCGGGACGCGGCGGAGTTGCTCAAGAAGTTCAGCCGCAGAAGCGATCTGTTCGTGCGTTACGGGGGCGAAGAGTTTCTGCTGCTTCTGCCGGGTGCCCAGGAAGAGAAAGCCATGGAGATCGCGCAACGATTGCATCACGCCATGCTGGACCATATCTTTCCCGAAGCTGGCCGGGTGACTGCCAGTTTCGGCGTGGCCACCACCACCTGGAATCCCCAACACCTTGTCGCCAGGGCGGACCATGCCCTTTATGCAGCCAAATCGGCGGGCAGGAACCAGGTCATGCTGGCAGAGACCGAACCTCCATCGTCAGAGCATCGGAGATGAAACCGCTGATTCTCATCGCGGCCGGTTTGCAGGAGATCCGTCTTCTGGCCAGAATACTGGAAAAACGGTTCGACATCGCCGTGGCACTCGACGGGGAGAAGACGATCTTCGCTGCACGACAACGCAAGCCGGATGTCATTCTGTTGGATGAGCGGTTGAGGCTGGCCGATGGCGGTGCCGTTTGTCCCGTGTTGCGCTACGATCACCCGGAGACTCAGGAGATCCCGGTGCTGTTCCTGCTCGACAGCGGGGCTTACCGAGGTCGTGCCAGGGAAGAAGGGGCGGTGGACTATCTGCACAAACCTTTCGAGGCGGAGGAGGTCCTCTCCCGCGTCCAGACCTTTGCCTCCCTGAATCGGTCGGGACATTCTCCTGGAAAGCCAGGATCCGCTCTTCCAGATGGGGGCGCTGATCGCTCATCAGCATCACGAAAAATGGGATGGCCAGGGGTATCCCCAGGGATTGCGAGGCGATGAGATCTCGGTCTGGGCGAGGATGGTCGCCGTGGCCGATGTCTCTTCGATGCCCTGACCATGAAACGCCCCTACAAGGACGAGTGGCCGGTGGAAAAAGCCATGGAGGTGCTGCGCAGGGAGAGCGGCTTGCACTTCGACCCCCGGATGGTGGGATTGTTCCATGGCATTCTGCCGGAGATCTTGCAGATCAAGGAGTCGTTCGGCAGAGGGTGAGCGGAACCGCTCATTTCCAAAGTGTGTGCAATTCCAGCAGGATCCACTTATCCTGTCCCCGGGTGTCGCAGATCACGCCTCCGGAGAGCAGGACCGGAAGCGGTTTTCCCTGGTGTATACGAAGAGTCTTCGGAATATTGCGAGGTTTGGCATTGGACAGGATGTCCTCCAGGAGTTGGCCGATATCCGTTTCGACGAAGAGTTGCCCCACCGGAGCATCCCGCAGCTCCGACGCGGGGCGACCGACGCGTTGCATCGCGGCGGGATTCATATAGCGGATGCGTCCCCAGGGGTTGGGGGCGCATAGAATCAGACCGACGCTCAACGAGGTGATGATGTCCTGAAATGCCCAGCGGCTTTCGTTGAGATGTCCGACCTGATTCTCCAGGGTGCGATGTTTGTCCAGGCTGGCTTTGTAGAGCGCGACCTCTTCGAGTCCCCTGTTCACTACGGCGAGGAGCTCATCGAAGGCGCACGGCTTGCGCAGATAGACGTCGGCCCCCACCGCGAGCCCCTCGGGCATTCCCCCGTCACGTCCGGTGAGCATGATGATGTAGATGCCGAGGTTATCGCCGTCCGACCGGATGGCCTGACAGGCGGAGATGCCATCCATGACCGGCATCATGATATCCAGGATGACCACGTCGGGACGGTGCCGCTCGACCATTTCGACTGCGGCGCGGCCATCTTCCGCCTCCAGAATATTTTCCGGGCCATGGATGCGACCGAGTTGCCGTTTGATGGGGTGGCGCACCTCTGCGGCGTTGTCGTCGACGATCAGAATCTTGGACACGTTTTTCAACCTCCCTGGGACAGGGGCAGGGTGAAACGGAAGACGCTTCCCAGACCATGCGTGCTCTCCACCCGAATTTCACCTCCCTGCTTGCGAACCAGTTCCCGGGTGATCGGCAATCCCAGCCCGGTGCCACCGGCTTGGCGAGTGGCCGAGTTGTCGACCTGCTCGAAGGCCTCGAAAATGAGGTCCAGTTTCTCCGGTGGAATGCCTGTCCCGGTGTCCTCGACGGTGAACAGGGCCTCTCTGTCCTGGCGGGAGAGCGTCAGAATGATCGATCCCTGGGCTGTAAACTTGATGGCGTTGCCCAGCAGGTTGAACAGGATCTGCTTCAGCCGTTTGCTATCCGCCAGCACGGTGACATTGTGCTCCAAACGGGTCTCCAGGAGCAGACCTTTCTGTTTGGCCAAGGGATGCATGGTATCCAGGACATCCTGGATCACGCCGGAGACGGCCAGAGGGGCGATGTCCAATCTCAATCTGCCCGCCTCGATGCGTGCAAAATCAAGGACGTCCTCGATCAGACCGAGAAGGTGTTCCACGGATTTGAGTCCCTGAGAAGCGATGTCGGCCACCTCTTCTCGAGCCTCTGTGACGGCGGACGAAAAATCGGCCCGCAGAGAGTCATCGTTCAGTCTGTCGATCAGGATATTGAGCTTTCTCATGCCGGTGAACAGATGGAACTGGGATTTGAACTCCTCGAAAGGTCCCTTGGTTCCTTGCAACGGTGTGCGCAACTCGTGGCTCATCATGTGCAGAAACTTGGTTTTCGCCAGGCTGGCCGCGTCTGCGGCCTGACGCAGTTGCGACTCGCGTTTGCGAGCCAGATCGAGTTCGTGGATGTCCCGATAGGCCCGCAGGCCGACCTTGAGCGCCGTTTTCAACCGGCGGCTGGTCAGGTCGGTCTTCTCCAGGAAATTGTTGATATCGTACTCTTCGAAGATCTTCTCTTCCGGGAACTGACCCGCCTGACCCGTTCTGAGCAGGATGCGCAAGGTCATATTGCCCAGATCCTCTCGGATAAACCTCACGACGTCCAATCCTGCGTGGTTGGTCTCCATGACCACATCCAGCAGAATGACCGCAGCATCCGGCAGGGATCGCAACAACGCTTGCGCCTCCAGGCCTGAACAGCCTGAGATCAATTGAAGTGGACGCCCCTCGAAGATGCAATCTCTCAACACCTCTTCGGTGAGAATATGGATTTGCGGGTCGTCATCCACCACGAGGATTTTCCATGGTGGCCCCAGGGGTTGGCTTTCTTCTGTCCGGGACGGCGTCTTCTTTTTGAAGACCATTCGTTTCTTTCCGGACTCCTGGCCGCTCTCATCCACGTTTCTGTGCTCCTGGGTTCGAGAAAAATCCCTCGGGAAGCGCACCGCTGCGCGAAGAAGCATGCTCGGGCACGAGGACGACCAGATCAAGAGGTCTGATTGATGATGACACCATCAACCGCAGTGGATGTGATGCGCACAATCGATCAATCCACCGACGGCATGACTGATGTTTGGATCGGGATTCAGGAATTCGATTCCGACATCGCTGCCATCGATCCAGACCATGCGACAGGGAATCTGCAGGACGTATGGTGAGGAGGACGGACCCGAACCGGTCTGGAAATAGAGTTTCAGGGTGCTTTCTTTGTAGAACAGAACTGGATCAACGACCGGGATTTCCAGGCGGATACCACCGGAACTGATATCCACAACGGAAACGTTGAAGAGGAATCCTCCAGGGGAAAAAAAGGCAGCCTTGACGGCCAGCGTGACCCGCACACGTGAACGACGATCCGCGTTCATGGGATCCCAGTCGCCTTGTTGAGGTCCGCAGCAGGACGAGTTCGTGTCGCATCCAAACGCGACCGCCCACACGAATCAGGGTGCAGACCCCCCATTTGCAGGACAGACGAACTCCAACCCGCCTGTCACTCCATTTCCGATACTGCATGAGGATAATGCGGCTTATGACTACTGTCAAGACAATTTTGCACGCCGAACAATCCCTCAATCCAGGTTCGACACACCATAAAAAATAGTTTGAAAACAGCGTATTACATATTGCCATTCTGCCAGGGTATGCTACAAACAGGTCATTCTTTGAATTTGTTGTCAGACGATCATTTTTCAATGTCCACAGAGTTCAGATTGATTTCAAGGTCCTGATGAATTCTTTTTCCTGATTACGCACAAACTCGACTGTCGGCGGAGGCGGCCTCGCTGCAGGAGGTGGTCGGTTTCTTCAAGCTGGGAGAGCACGAGCGTCTGCCCGAAAGCGCCATGGCCGCGTTGGCGCTTCCCCGGTAGATGGCGCTTTTGCCACCGCCTTCGGCTTGAGGTGTCTCCG
>JADGCJ010000106.1 GCA_015229045.1 Magnetococcales bacterium | reverse complement strand
CGGGATGGTCCAGGAAGGGCTGTGCCCTTCCTGGTGGGGTTTGGGGCGAAGCCCCATATGCGCTTACTTAATGCGCATAACATGTTGATTATCAAAGAAACATCTGTTTTGTGCGAAATATGGATATCGTTCTTGAAATCAACGTGTTGCACTTCAATCGCCGCGCTTAAGTAAGCGCATATGGGGCGAAGCCCCAACAAGGTCTTTCATGCCAACATTTTTTTTCCGAACAAAAAGACTACGTATCCCAAAATAGACGCGGCTTGGTCGTTTTCTGGGAAGTTTTCTTTTCCTTGCGGAGAGGAGACGTTTCGGCTACCTATTGGCCCGCGTCCCTCCACAGGGCAGAGGGGGGTGGGTGTGTGCGTATCTTACAGGGAAGGAGAGGGGCGTACATGGACGTATTCCAGGGGGTTGTACTGGGTCTCATCCAGGGGGTCACCGAGTTGCTTCCGATCAGCTCCTCGGGTCACCTGATTCTTACACCCTTCTTTTTGGGCTGGAAAGACCAGGGCCTGCTGTTTGACATGGCCCTCAATACCGCTACTCTTTTGGCCCTGATGATCTATTTTCGCCAGGATGTCTTTGACCTGATCCGGGGATGGTTTGTCTCACTGGGCGGTGGCGGGCTGGCGGATAATCCCCATGGACGACTGGCCTGGGCCATTGGTCTGGCCACCATACCGGCAGGGGTTGCAGGAATCCTCCTCAAGGGGTTTGTGGAGGGGGCCGCTCGCGATCCAAGGGTTATTGGCAGCACGTTGATTTTTTACGGTTTACTGCTCTGGGTGGTCGATCGACGTGCCACTCTGACCAAAAAATTGGACGCGATGACCTTGCGCGATGCCATGGTGATCGGTGCAGCCCAGGCCCTGGCCCTGGTTCCGGGAACCTCCAGGTCCGGGATCACCATGACGGCTGCCCTTCTGCTCGGCTTCAACCGTGAGACTGCGGCCAGGTTTGCCTTTCTGCTGGCCATTCCCATCGGAGTGGCCGTCGCCATTTTGGACACGAAAGAGTTGTTGCACGAAAACATCTCCCTCGCTGCCTGGAAACAGATTGGTGTGGCCTTTTTTGTCGCCGGCTTTTCCGCTTTGGCGGTCATCCATTGGTTGCTGGGCTGGCTGCGCCGCCGCGACATGACTCCCTTCGTGGTGTATCGCGTTCTTCTTGGTTTGGTCGTCTTTTGGCTTGCATTTTAGGAGTCTGGCAGGGATAATCGCCGCCTGTCAGTCGTGGGGCCGTAGCTCAGATGGGAGAGCGCAGCGTTCGCAATGCTGAAGTCGGGGGTTCGATTCCCCCCGGCTCCACCAATAAAATCAGACAAATTTTATCTGTCCAGAGGCCACTCACCAGGGTGGCCTTTTTCATTGGAAATTTCAAAACAAAATCAACGGTTACGAAACTGTCGAAAATCAGGACTTCACCCTCCCGAGGTCGGCATCAACCCGTTTTATCGAGAAATGGCCAAAAAACCTCTCCCTCTCTCTGTGCCCGAGGACTTTTGCCAATCCGACCTCTGGCAAATTCAGCCCAACCTCTCCCATTAAAAACATTGACTTGCAAAAATTCTAAGAAATCGTCGAGTTTGACTCCCCTTCGCACTGCGCCGGAGTCGAAGGTACCCGTAAACGAACTGGCCGA
Organism: Magnetococcales bacterium; assembly: GCA_015229045.1. Next base: position 9,586 of record JADGCJ010000106.1, on the reverse strand, counting down.
CCTCTGGCGATACGGTATAGTGGCAAACAGTCAACGTGTTGATATTACAGTCAAACATCTCATATGCCATAATCTCCTGTCGAGAATGCCGACGAGGGACTGGTGAGGAGTTGAAAGCCACCGCGTTACCGATAACGTCCGCTTCGTCAAAGCGGCGGAGGTCTACTTCCCAATCCGACCTCTGGCAAATTTACCCCGACCTCTCCCAGTAAAAACATGAAGTTATAAAAATTCAGAAAAATCGTCGAGTTCGACACCCCTTCGCACTGCGCCGGAGTCGAAGGTACCCGAAAACAAACTTGAGGGTTTTAGAGATGCAACACAAGAGTAATCTATAAACTGTCATATTATACAGTTTGTTGCGATCTCCATCTGCGTCTCATTATACTGTTTCATAAACTGGACGGATTCATACCAGCGATCTTTGCGAGTCGTAGAAAAGCAGGTTCCTCGGCCAAGATTTCTTTGACACTCTGAATGGTTTGCAAGACTTCTGTAAGTTGCTGGTATCCATTCCAATCAGGCGATTTGGGAAATATGAGATCTAAAAACTGCAACACCTCCCCGGGATGCCGTTTTACCAATTCGCTGTCGCGCTCTTGTAACACCATGGCGATTCTGCCTGGATGTTTGACCTCACCGAGTAAGTTTTTATCGGTCATCAGTACCTTCAACGCATCTGGAAACGCCTCCCGCGTATAGACGGCCATGTCTGCCAGGGCATTTTGAGTTTCAAGGGTATTCTTTTTCCGGCTGACTGGCCAGTAATTTACGATGACTGGCTTGATGGATTGTTCCCATAGATCCGCCGCCTTTGCACCAAGGTTTGAAAGCCGGTGCTCATAGGCCTTGGCACATGCTGCCAGACCGATTGGATTCATGGATTTGAAGATAGATTCATATTCATTTTTGGTAAAAATGTTATGGTAATCAATCGAGATATCGGAAAATAATTCTCCGACTTTATTCAAGATATTATCTCCTGTTGATCTTTCGAGAGTATCTCGTAAATATCCCTTGATTATTGGCAAGATATCAACAGAAACAGAAGAATGCGTGAAGGCTTCCCAGTAGAGTGAAACGAAATTTTTTTCATTTTTTGGGCAATCCAGCAGCGGCACGAGCATCTCTGCTACCCATGCCGCATCCTTTGCGTGTAACCAACATAGATGGACCATCAACTTTGCCCTGGCGGCCAAATGGGCTTCCGAATCCCCCCGGACCATGGCGTCAAAACGTTTCTTGAATGCCCCTGGCAAACCCGCAGCAGGAGGAGTCCTCTTCTCCAGACGTATCAACAGAGCAGTAGCTATCTTGTATCCGGCAGTATTGATTGCCCAGGATAAATCATGGTCTTCCTGGGTGTGGTCCTGGCTGGTGCAGGTTTCCCACGTCTTATCCCAAAGCGACCAAAAAGGCGGCGGTTCCTGGGGGAACTGCATCCTCTTGCTGACATCCTCCAGAAGGTTCGCCACTCCGTGAGATGCGGGGGAAAGGCACTCTGGATGCTTGCCGAAGAAAGTCACCAGCCGATTCAGAACGGGGTCGGGGTCCGGTGACAGCGCCTCGTCCAAACCGGCGAGCCCCCAACTCCACAGCAGTTCTCGATCATCACCCTTCTCTGCCAACCGTTCCATGACTTTAAAGCCTTTTTCGATATCCTGCCGTAACAGACGAGCCAATTGATTGCCTGGGGATATATATTCTGATCGCAGGCGGTCCGCTATTGTTTCAGGAGACTCAGAAACAGCACCAGTGGCGGGTGAATCGGGAATCTGTATCATGGCCATGTTACCCCGCCCGACTTCCATCCAGCCACCAAAAGTCTCTCGCTCATCGACTGCTTCTACAGACAGCAAGCGCATGCGCAGAGAAATCATCTGGTCGGCAATTTGCTGGAAATCGGCATCATCCCGGAACATGGTGCGCGGCGGACCCTGTTTGATGGCGGCAATTATGTTCTGGGTCTGGGCTGGTTCCAGAACCTGATGAGTAATTTCCAGAAACCGGCAGATTTCACGCTTATATTGCATCTCCCATAAAACCGTTCCAGTCAATAAAAGTTCGACTCCCCTTGTCCTGACATCTTTATCCTCCCATTCCGTGCAGGCATGTAAAGCAAGCCGTCGAAAGAGTCCATGCCCCTCCTTGCGGCCCAGACTGATCCATCGCTCCAGTACCTCTCGCGCTGCCAGAGAATCGTTTCCACGGAGAATCTCGAACCCCCGTCGGCACAGTTCAATCAACCAGGCCCAATCGGAACGATGTTTATTCTGCATTTGAAGCAGGTTCACGGCCTTGCTGCGGGTAGCTGGATTGCGAATCTCCTGGATGAACCCTCCATGCGCAACGGAAGAGGGTTGGTTCAGGTCGCATTGGCGAAGTTTTTGGAGAACAGATTGGACCACCCCGGGTGAGAGGGATTCCCCCAAGTAAACTGCGGCCCGGAGCAAGTAACCTCGCGGGCTTTCGGTCACGATTCAAAGCCGGAAAAGAATGGGGGCCAATCCTTCGGGAACCCCTGAATCAGAAGCGTCCGGTCCAGATATTTGTTACCACGTTCGCAGGAGGTTTCCGGGGCAAACAGGCAGGCGTGGCACGCCGCACCATGAAGCGTGACCCCCTCGTTGAACGGGTGATGTTCGGAACACAGCGGGTCTGAGGCGCAGAGCCGCATCTGTTCCAGACCCTCCATGATGATACGGCCCAGAACTTTTGGTTGACCCAGGGAAACGAGGCCGCCCAGAGTGCCTTCGCAATCAGGAGCGGCAGTGTAGAGGAGAATCCCCGCCATGGGATCACCCTCGTCCGGCCCCCGGGCATAGATGCGCTCGCGAATGCTGGCGGCGGCGTAACCGCCAGACAAGGCCAGTTGACGCATTAGAGCGTGGGAGAAGGTATGTAACAGCAGATAACGGATTCCTGGAAAATTCTTTCCAGGGTCATCAATTCCCCGCATCTCGCACCATTGGCGATGGGCCTCGGCAAACTCCTTTTCCCGTTTTTGGATGTCTGGCTGCCAGCACCAGTTTTCCAACACCTCTTCCCTGACGTGGAGGAAGATCCCCTCGCCGCGAACGTCCGAGGCTGGTAACCTGACCCGCTATCAGGCATCAGCTCTGATGACTTTCCGGTTCAACCGGAAAGCCATTCAGAAACTGGTCTTCCAGGCGGATCAGGAAACCCTGGCGGAGGTGGCGTGATGTCCCTTCCTGCGTGGACCCGGCAACGCACCACTTGGCACCAACCAAAACTGGGGTGGATTTCCCTGCCACCGGGATTGCGCTGCCACCGGGTCTGGCTGGACGAATTGCCAACACGGGAACGAACTATTTTCAAAAACGTTCTGAAACGCTCTCCCGACCATGTTCTGGTCAGATTGGCCGGAAAGGCACGGGCGGTTTCCAAAACCACTCTCCTGGAGATCAACACCATGACAGATGCTACGGATCTGGAACAGGCGGCCATGGCCGCTGCCTTGCGCCCCCTGGGCGAATATGTCGGCAGCATTGGCATGCACCGCCCCTTGACGGATTACACCCGCCAGGAGGTGTTGACCCTGGTCGAGGTGATCATCACCACCTACCAGGACTACTTCAACAAGTACAACGACGACATTCCGTTTTGAAGGAAAATGTCATGCTGGATCTCAACCACAAAGCCTCTTTCGGGGACGCCGTCACCGGTTTGATTGACGTCGCTCTGGTCACCGAGGAAGCCACCAATTCCCCCAGGAGTTACCTGGGGGGATCCAGGTTGGGCATCACCTGCGAGCGGGCGTTGCAATTTGAATATGCCAATGCCCCCAGGGACTCTGGTCGGGGCTTTGACGGCAAGACCCTGCGGATTTTTGCCGCCGGACATCTTTTTGAGTAACTGGCCATTCGCTGGTTGCGGGCAGCCGGGTTTGATCTTGTCACTCAGAAGCGGGACGGCGGGCAGTTCGGCTTCTCGGTGGCCAAGGGGCGTATCCAGGGCCATGTGGACGGCATCCTGGCCGGTGGTCCCGCAGGCATTTCCATGGGCTACCCAGCCTTGTGGGAATGTAAATCACTCAACGACAAGTCCTGGAAGGACACGGTGAAACGAGGAGTGGCCCTTTCCAAGCCGGTCTACGCCGCCCAGATCGCCACCTATCAAGCCTACATGGAACCATTTGTTCCCGGCATTTCCAGCAACCCGGCTTTGTTCACCGCCATCAACAAAAACACCGCCGAACTGCATTTCGAGTTGGTTCCCTTCGATGCTGCCCTGGCACAACGCATGACCGCCGCCAGTGTGGCGGCCTATGCCTTTTCCAGGGCCACGGAATCCAGCGTCCAACCCCTGCTCGACAACGCCACCGCCCTGGGCAAGAGCCGGGAAGCGACAGCAGAAAAAGTCAAGGCCCTGGAATTGTTGAAAAACACCCTGGAATCCACCCAACCCGGCACCAGAGAGCATGTCGATGCGGAGGAAAAACTGGCGGCCCTGCTGCCCGGGGCCAATGTCTCCCTGGACGAACAGGGTCGCCTGTTGGCCCGGGTGGGTCATGCCGCCAGCGACAATGCCGGAAAACTCCGCGAATATCTCGATCTGCTCAACAAGGAGGATCGCCAAACCCTGGCCCTGCAACTGGATACCCAGTCGCGAGCCTTCGCCGCAGCCAAAAAGGAACTTGCTGCCTATACCGACAACCTGCGCAGTTGGTACGGCATCGACACTGGCCAGGAGGTGACCGCCTTTCAACGAACCACGTTGTGGCTGGACAAGCTCACGGGTCTCTACGATGCCAATATCGTCAAGGGTGCCGAGTACCGGCGGCAACTCGGAGATACCGAAACCGGGTTGAACGCCCTGTTGGCTGGGGCCAGAAAGGCTGGTCTCTCCATCGATGATTTGGGCGTGGCCATGGAGAGGATTCATGCCGATCCGGCCACGAGAGAACAGGTCGTCACCCTCTACCGCACCATGGCCAGGGAGGCAGAAGCTGCCACCGGGAAAGTCGCCAGTCTCAGCGACGCCTTCAAACAATTTTCCATCGCCATGTCCGGGCCCGTGGCAACGGTCAAGAAAAACCTCGCCGACGCCATCGGCGTTGCCGACACCCAACTCGGCAAATACAACGAGGCCCTGGGCAAACATCGGGAGAAACTCAAAAAAACCGTCGATGACGAGGCCAAATCCTGGAAGGCCATGGCCGATGCCGCTGTGTCGGCGTTCGATATCGCCAACAAGGTGCTGGATGAACAATTTGCAAGACGCCAGCAAAGGTTGCAAGCCGAGGCCGATGCGTTTCAGGCCACGGAACACAAAAAATCGGTGTTCATGGTCGAAAATCTCCAGCAGGAGGCCGAGACCAGAAAGTTTTCCGAGCGGGCGATGTTGCAGGCCACCCAGGCACTGGCCAGCGAGGAGACCAGATCCAAACTGGCAGCGGCCCGGCAATATCTGGCAGAGGCGTTATCCCTCTCCCAGCAGGAGTTTCAGCGAAAAAAGGAGAATGCCAAACGGTTGGGCCTCGATGCTGCCAGTATCGACGAGGAACGGGTGCAAGCCCAACGGCACATTCTGGAAAGGGTCGAGTCCGCCTATCGGCAAAACATCGACAAGTTGATTGCCGAGGAAAAACGCCACACCGATGCGGCCCGCCAACTGGCTGAGCAGCGCAAGGAGTTCAACCTGTCGGTGGCGGACCGGCTCACCCGGCTGGCCGAAAAGGGCATGGATCCGGTCCAGGTCTACGCCGCCCGGCAACGACGCATCGTCCAGGAGCAGACCCAGGCCGAGCAGGCGTTGCGGGACGGAAACTTTGAGCAGGCCCGCAAACATGCCGAACGCCTGATCGATCTGGCCGAACAGACCGCCGAGGCGGTCAAGGAAGGGGACCAGACCATCGTCGGGGAAAACGCCGCAGTGGCCCGTTCTGCCGAGCAAATCCAGAAGGCAGCCAGCATCGTCAACCAGGCGTTCAAGGAGGAAGGGAACAGCCACATACGAGCGGCGGCTGATCTGCGAAAATCCTACGAGTCGGCAGAGGAGGGTTTGACCAGGGTGCGGAATGCCCTGCGCGGTCTGGACAAGGAACTCGTCAAGGACCATCCCCTGGTCGTCACCGCCAACACAAAAATGATCGAGGATCTTGGACCCAGGATTGACGACCTGCTGAGAAAAATCACCCCGATAGTGAAGATCAAGGCCGAACTCCAGGATGGCGCGACGGGCCTGGAAAGCGTCATCGAAAATATCAAGAATGGTGCAACGGACAAAGCCAAGGCCAGGATTGATGAAGTCTCGCGCATCTTTGCAAAATTCAAGGCCGAGTTTGCGGGATGGCAACCCGAGGTCAAAAACCCGTTTGATGCTGTTGCCGCGACCAACTCCATCGATGGCCTGGTGGCCAAGTTCAAGGAGTTCCAGGCCACCGTTCCGCTGACAAACATGGTGACGATCCAGGGCGAAACCAGCGAGGCCATCACAAAAATCGATGCGGTGCGTGCCAGCGTCGATGCCCTGCATGACAAGACCATCCGCATCGATGTCATCCAGAACACGACCGAAGCGCGTGCCCTGGGTGGGCCGGTTGGCTTTGCCCGTGGTGGTCATTTACTTGGCTGGGGAACAAAGGACGATGTCCCGGTGTTGCTGCAACGAGGAGAGTTTGTCTTGCGCAAGGAGGCAGTGCGTTTGTATGGCCTGCAACGTCTCTACGCCATGAATCAAATGCGGATGAAACCATCCGCCATGTCAAGGTTTGCACAGGGCGGCCTGGTTCACACCATCCAGTCACTGAGCCGGATGCAGCTCAGAAGGGGTGACCTGCCCAGCTTTGGCGGTCTGGTGCGCAATCTGGTCATCCCCAGAATCCCCCAGGTGGCCTTTGCCGGTGGCGGGGTGGTTTCCCCCCAGGTCGAAGGGGTGGTGCGTCTTGATCTCACCACGAACAACCGCCCGGCAGCCTCCATCACCGCGCCCCGCGATCAGGTTCGCGGGTTGGTGGATGCCTTGAAGGAACTGCAACGCGGATTGGTGTAAGGGAAGCTTTCAGTCACGCCGGTGAATGCGACTGCAACCAATCCCGCAAGGCATCGTTCATCCGCGTTTGCCACCCCTTGCCGGTGGCACGAAAGGCCGTAATGACATCGGCATCGAAACGCACGGTGGTGGAGACTTTTGTGCCGCTGCCAGCGGGGCGGCCAGGCTTCATGTGCTTGCGAAAAGCCTCTATGCCATCTTCTCGGGAAACAACACGTTCACCAATACTCCAAACCCCGTGTTCCATGATCTCGTCGAGTAACTCTTCAGTCAATTCAGGAGCATCATCCGGGTCAACCCATGCGGTGCTGGTATCGCTTGATTTCACGATCATTGGCATACCTCAAGGAGATAATGCGACGGTCAACGCCGCGTAAAGTCCACACGATGGCCACCATCCGGCCTTGCAACAAGCCAAATGTGACAAACCTCTTTTCACCGTAATCTTTGCGTTCGTCCTCAAGCGTCACCTTTGGTCCAGCAAAAATCAGACTTGCATCCTCAAAATCAAGCCCTCGTTCAGCAAGGGTTTTGTCCCGTTTGGCAGGGTCGTAGGTGATCTTCATGTTCTTCATTGTAGTAACGTTTATTGGGAGATGCAAACATGAAACGTCTCGGTGATCTCATTCTGCCCGCATCCCTCCAATGGACCGACCGGTGGGATTGGTCGCCCGTGGCCCAGGAGGCTGGCAGAACCCTGGGCGGGGCCATGGTGACCTGGTCCCAACCCCTCAGTGGTGGTCGGCCTGTCACCCTGGAGGCCGAAGAGGAGGTGACGTGGCTCTCGCGTGCCCAGGTGGATGCTGTCATCGCCATGGCCATGCAGGCGGGGGCTGTTTTCGCGCTGGAATGGGATGGAGAAACCTGCAACGTCATGTTCCGCCACCATGAACCCCCGGCCACCAGTTTCAAATCCATCCGACCCCACAGCCATCAATTCACCGGCTCCATCAAACTGATGCAGGTGTAACATCATGCCTATCGAATCCAGTCACATCAAATTTATGAAGTCGCAAATCGTTGGCGACGCCTCTGCCAACGGTGGACGCATGGCCGATGTGGAAGCGGCCAACGGCGTCAAGAACAACGTTTGGCCGGACGTGCCGCAGAGCGAACGTCTGGCGGGGTCCACCAGGTTCCGTAAGGTCTTTGTCAAAATCGCCAGCCCGGATAATCTCAAACTGATCGATGCCCGCATCTTTGTCGAAACCCCCACCCCGGGCGGGGATCGGGTGGTGATTTTTCCCGGCACGCAGAGCGATGTCCAAGCCGATGTATCCGCAGCCGTCGTGCATTTCTATGGCAGCGGACAGTTGAACGCCAACGTCAGCGTGGGTGCCACCACCCTGGCGGTCAACGTCGAGGAGCAAACGGACTGGATGTTCAATCCGGCAGATTTGATTCGCATCGCCAACAAAAGATCGGTCGATGACCTCACCGGGGTGGAGGAGTTCGTCCGCATCAAAAATCAGCCGTCGGCGGTGACCTGGAACGGGAATCTGGTGACGCTGGTGCTGGAGGATGGCAAATCTCTCGAAAACGCCTACCTCGCCGCTGATACCCGGGTAGCACCGGTGATCGAGGCTGGCGACATCTGGGCCAGGACCGACACCTGGGCCATTGCCTCGCCTGCCGGGACGTTTTTGGGATGGAATGGTGCAGGCAGTGTCCCAACGGCTCTGACCGATCAAAGGATGGTCGATGCCATTGCCGGGATCGAACAAACCTGGATGCTCACCTTCACCTCGGTCACGGCGTTCAGTTGCGTTGGTGACACGGTTGGATCGGTTGGCAGCGGCACGACAACCAGCAGTTTTGCCCCCAACAACGCCACCCACTCGCGGCCCTATTTTACCCTGCCCTCTTCCGGTTGGGGTGGCACCTGGGCCACGGGGAACGTGCTGTCGTTCAAGACCCATCCCGCTGCCGTGCCGATCTGGCAAAAGCGGGTCATCCCTCCCAACACGGCATCCCTCTCCGGTGACCGGGTGGTCATCGGGATTTCCGGGGAGTCCGAATAGGTGGGCGGTATCACTGCCGATTTGCAGGTCAATTTTGCCTCGTTGGTGGCAGACACCCCGTTCGAGCTGGTGGTGGATGACTCCGACCAGGTGGGTTCGACCCCAGTCCAGGTCAACCATTCACAAGCGATGCGCGTCTTCATCACGCGCTGGGGGATGGCTTCCTGGCATGGTTCCACCGCCGGTTCTGCCCCCCTGCAAATGCTCGCTCCCGGCAAAAAGCGGGTGAAGGTCTATTGTGCCCTGGCAGACGTGCCGTTCGTCCGCATCCATGTCGATAACGGCGAGACGACGTTCCGCTACACCCGGATCACGCAAAACATCATCCAGTGGTCCGACAGTGCGGCGCACTATAGCAGTTCCAATTGAAATTTGAGCATGTTACGATGGTTTCCATGAGCTACCATACTGATTTGAGAGAGCGCGTTATCGCGTTCATAAAAAATGGGGGGCAGAAGACGGATGCTGCCCGAATCTTCAATGTCAGTCGTGGAACCATCTACAACTGGTTGCAACGACCTGACCTGACACCCAAGAAGCGCGGCCTTTGT
>JADGCJ010000105.1 GCA_015229045.1 Magnetococcales bacterium | reverse complement strand
AGGGAGCCAGCCCCCTGGACCCCGATTCGTTGCCGGGTGCTGAATAGTTACCAAATTGAAAAACTGGGATGGAGCTGCCTGAGGAAGAGATGTATCCTCTCCCCGGGGACGCCCTTGTTGGGCGGATCGTTGGGTTGGAGGAGGGTGGTGTTTGTGGTATGTTTTTTGCTTTTGTCATTCCAATGACACACACGCGCAGCCTTAAGACCATGTGACACAGCAACCAGGAAGTGGCCATGTCAAAGCAAACGGAAGCGAACTCCTCCCCGTCCCGAGTCAGCCTCAAGCTTCAAGTGTATGGTATCGTTGCCAGCTTGTTGTTGTTACTGCTGGTGAATACCGTCCTTGGCGTAAGCAGCGGTGCAAAAAATGCCGTGCGGGATGGTGAAGCGGTTCGACTGATCCAAGAGGTGACCCGAGGGGTGGGACGTCTGGATAATCTGTACCTCCAGCAATTGCTTTTCCTGGAACAGGTCGCAAACGGTTCCGATGTCGGGGAGCGGCGTACCCGCTTCCAGGAGGCCGTTGATGAGGCAGGTAAACAGGCTGCCGGACTGCAAACGCACCTGAAAAAAATGCGTACCTTGACCAACCATGCGGATCTGACGAAAGAGGCGCAACGCATCGGTCAGATGCTCGCCGCGACCGAGAAGGTTTTGCGCGACATGACCGAACGCGGCGTCCAGGTATTGGAGCTGGCACAACGACGCGATGTGGCACAAGGACGCAAGCTGCTCGAAGAGATGGGGCAACGTCACACCGTCATCGCCAAGGATCTGGAACAGGTGCATACCGCCATGGGACTTCTGGCTGGATCACTGATCGGTGCTTCCGTGCCGGGCGCAAACAAGCCCAGAATGTTGGCAGGCATTTTTTTGTTTCTCGGCTTGCTGATGGGTGTGGGAACAACCTGGTGGGTTCTGGCCCGGCATGAGCGCGAGTTGTCGAGCCGCGCGCCCGGCCAGCCGACCTTGCCGGTACGGGAGTCGGAGAAAAGAGTTGCGGTTGTCTCACCATCGGTGACGGGCGGTTTGTCACGGCAACATCAGGAGTTTGTGGCGGAGATCGAAACCAAATTGGCGCATCTGGAGGAGTTGAGCGAGCCGTTACGCTCCCTTTCCAGCGCATTGTCAGCCCATGTCGGAGAGATGACGCAAGGGGCGAAAAAAGCCATCTACGATGCCCGCGAAATGCGTACCAACATGACCACCATCAATGCCTGGGCCGAAGAATCCAACGAGCATATGCACGTCATTTCGCAATCGGCCGACGAATCCAGTGCCAACATGCAATCCATCAACAAGGCCTCCGAGGATGCCAACACGGCCCTGAAAATGGTCGCCGAGTCCTCGGAACAGGCCAGCATCAGCATGAATTCGGTCAGGGATGCCGCAGAACGCACCAATCGCAACCTGAACGAGGTGGCGCGTTCGGTGGAGGAGCTGAACTGCTCCCTGATGGAGGTGCGCAAGCAATGCGAAGCAGCCGACAAAGAGTCCGGTCAGGCAAGCCACAATGCCCAGAACAACTCCGAGGTCATGGCCAACCTGGCCAAAGCCGCCCAGGAGATTGGCAAGGTGATCGAATTGATCAACGAGATCGCCGACCAGACCAACATGCTGGCCCTGAATGCCTCCATCGAAGCCGCCGGGGCCGGTGATGCCGGAAAGGGCTTCGCCGTGGTGGCCAACGAAGTCAAAGAGCTGGCACGTCAAACCACCGACGCCATCCGCCTGGTCGGCGACAGCGTCGATGAAATTCAGGAAAAAACAGCCGAAGCCACCAAAGCCGCCCATGAGATGGCCCGTAATATTGAACGCATCAGCCAGTCCAATCGCGAAATTCTCCACACCGTCGACAGCCAAAGCAACAACATTCAGGCCGTGGCCAGGTCCATGGAAGCGGTGGCCTTGGAAAACAGCGAGGTGACCCGCCTGGTGGCCGAATCGAGCGGCGGCATCTCCGAAATGAGCCGCAATGTCAACGAGATCTCCGAAGGCATTGCCGAAGTGACCCGCAACGTGACCGAAGCCACGGATGGCATCCATCGTATGGCTACCGGCGTTGGCGAGATTGCCCGGGGCAATATTGAAAATTCACAAAATGTGGGTGATGCCGCCAGCTCCACCACCGGCGTCATCTCCAGCATGGAACAGGTCAACGAAACAGCGGAAAAAATTGGTGAAATGGGTACCGGAATCAGCACTCTGGCCGAGGGTCTGAATGACAGCGTCCGGGAGCTGCGCCAGATCCTGGGTACCCTGCGCAGCTGATGGCATGCCGATACTTTGGAACGGACAGACGCGGACGGACGTCAAGTCAAGGTACGGGATGAATGATCTCTGCCCCCTGGTGAATGCCCACCTCGGCGGCGGGGACACCCTCGGTGAGGTAGAGTTGCGCCCGGCGCGGTCGCAGACCGATGCGATCCCCTTGGCGCAACGTCAACTGGTTGTGTTGCAGTCGACTCAACTCGACCTCCAAATGCTGGCCCGAGTCCGTCTGTAATTCAATACGCACGATGGCTCCCAGGACAGCCTGATGACCCAAGGTTGCCGGGAATGAACCTGGGTGATTCACCGGAGTGATCTCCAGGTCATGCGGGCGGATGAAAAGCACACCTGGGGCGTTTTGAATGGAGGCATACTCGGCAGCGGGCAGGGTCAAACCCACATCGGTCTCGGCCATGCCATGGCGAATCCGACAGGCCAGGGTGTTGACGTTGCCCAGAAATTGATAAACAAACGATGTGGCTGGATGGTCATAAATACGGGTGGGGGTATCGACCTGTTCGATGCGTCCCTGGTTCATCACCACGACCCGGTCGGCAACCTCCATGGCCTCTTCCTGGTCATGGGTGACAAACACTCCGGTAATACCCAGGGTGTCGTGCAGATGGCGCAGCCAACGCCGCAAATCGCGCCGCACCTTGGCATCCAGGGCACCAAATGGCTCATCAAGCAACAACAGCTTGGGTTCAATGGCCAGGGCACGTGCCAACGCCACCCGCTGCCGCTGTCCACCCGAGAGCTGCGATGGATAACGATCCGCCAGAAAACCAATCTGGACCAGTTCCAAGAGCTGCTCCACCCGGCGGCGGATCTCCGATCGATCGGGACGGCTGGCCCGGGGCCGGGCCTCCAGACCAAAGGCGATGTTTTCAAAAACCGTCATGTGGCGAAACAGGGCATAGTGCTGAAAAACAAAACCCACCTGACGTTCACGGGCCGTGAGTCGGGTGGCGTTGGTCTCATCGAAGTGAATCTCCCCCCGGTCCGGTTTTTCCAGACCGGCGATGATGCGTAACAGGGTTGTCTTCCCCGAGCCGGAAGGACCAAGCAGAGCCAGCAACTCACCCGATTTAATCTCCAGGGAGACATTGTTCAACACGATGATGCCACCGGCGAAAGTCTTGGTAATCGAGCGGATATGAATCATGGTTGTCTCTTCAGCGACCCATCGCCTGGAGTTGATCGCGGTAGCGCCATTGGAGAAAGTTTTTCACACCCAGGGTCACCAGGGCCAGGATGGTCAACAAAGAAGCCACGGCAAAGGCAGCAACAAATTCATACTCGTTATAGAGAATTTCCACGTGCAGAGGCATGGTGTTGGTCATACCGCGAATATGGCCGGAAATAACGGAAACGGCACCAAATTCACCCATGGCGCGGGCATTGCAGAGCAGGACGCCGTACATCAGGCCGTAACGCACATTGGGCAGGGTGACCCGCCAAAAAGTTTGCCAGCCAGAGGCTCCAAGCATCAGGGCCGACTCTTCGTCATCGACTCCCTGCTCTTCCATCAGGGGAATCAACTCCCTGGCGATGAAAGGGAAAGTGACAAAAATGGTAGCCAAGACAATCCCCGGAATGGCAAAGACAATCTTGATGTCGAAGGGTTGCAACAGGGGCGTTGCCCATCCCTGGGCGCCAAACATCAACATGAAAATCAACCCTGCCACGACGGGCGAAACCGAAAAGGGCAGATCGATCAACGTCAGCAACAAGGCACGACCCGGAAAACGAAATTTGGTAATCGCCCAGGCGGCAGCGATGCCAAACAACAGGTTGCAAGGAATGGCCATGGCGGCAATCAACAGGGTCAGCCCAATGGCAGACCGGGCATCCGGGGTGCGTAACGCGGCAAAATAGACCGAAAAACCCTGCGCAAGAGCCTCCCCGAACACGACAAACAGGGGCAGAAAGAGAAACCCGCCCAGAAACGCCAGGGCCAGGGTCAGGATGACGATGCGTGCCCAGAGCGGCTCGCTGAGCAGAGGCGAACGGTTGCTGAGCAGAGGCAGATCGGCTCGATTGATGGGCATGGCAGTCAAGGATCGATCCGGCGACGGCGCCAGACCTGCAAGGTGTTGATCATGATCAATAGAAGAAATGATGCCACCAGCATCACCGCAGCGATGGCCGTGGCGCCGGGAGTATCGTACTGTTCAAGCTGGATGACGATGAGCAAAGGGGCAATTTCTGAAATGCCAGGCATGTTGCCGGCAATGAAAATGACCGATCCATACTCACCCAGCCCCCGGGCAAAGGCGAGAGCAAAGCCGGTCAGCATGGCAGGCAGCAGGATGGGCAAAACGACACGAACAAAGACCCGGATCCGGGTGGCGCCCAGGGTCAGGGCTGCCTCTTCCACTTCGCTGTCAATGTCTTGCAGGACCGGCTCGACCGTGCGCACCACCAGCGGCAGGCCGATGAAAATCATCGCCACAACGATGCCCAAAGGGGTAAAAGCGACCTTGATGCCGAGGGGCAAAAGCCGGGAACCGAGCCAACCATTGGGGGCATAGAGCGAGGTCAGGGCAATGCCCGCCACCGCCGTCGGCAGGGCAAAAGGGAGATCGACCAGGGCATCGATCACCTTTTTGCCAAAAAATCGATAGCGCACCAGAATCCAGGCGACCATCACCCCGGCAAAAACATTGATCGTCGCAGCGGCCAGGGCTGCCCCAAAGCTCAGACGATAGGCAGCCAGAGCACGTTCGCTGAAAGCCTTGGCCAGGAATTCGGCACCGCTCAAGCCTGCCGTCTTGACAAAAATTCCAGCCAAAGGTGCCAATACGAGCAGGGAGAGGTAAAACATGGTCAACCCCAGCGTCAGGCCAAAACCGGGAAGAACGCCGGTATGGGTTGGCAATCCGAGCCTCTTCGGTGAAGAGGGGGAGCCGGATGACAAAAGAGAGGTCATGGGGCTGGTTTTGTTTTCTGGAGTTGGTCGAATGTTCCCCCATCGGTAAAATGGCGCGGTTGTGCCTGTTGCCATCCCCCGAAGCGTTCCTGAATGGTGACCAGCTTGAGCGGAGGAAATTTTTGGGCATGTTGGGCGGCGATGGCGGGGTCGGTTGGCCGAAAATGGTGCCTGGCCATGATCTCCTGACCTTCCGGAGAGTAGAGATGACGCAGGTAGGCCTCGGCCACCTTGCGGGTGCCCCGTGCATCCACCTGGCGATCGACCACGGCGACCGGCGGTTGTGCCAGAATGGAGAGCGAGGGTCTGATGATCTCCAGGTCGTTTCTCCCCAGTTTTTCCATGGCGAGGATCGCCTCGTTTTCCCAGGCCAGCAGCACATCGCCGATGCCGCGCTTGGCAAAGGTGGTGGTCGATCCCCGGGCGCCGGAATCGAGGATCGGCACCTGCGCCAACAAGCGGCCCATATATCCGGTAACCCTGGTCTGGTCGCCTCCAAACTGCTCCTCTGCCCATCCCCAGGCAGCGAGATAGTTCCAGCGCGCTCCGCCCGAGGTCTTGGGGTTGGGGGTGATCACCTGGACGCCCGGGCGGACGAGATCATTCCAATCTTTGACCCCTTTGGGATTACCTTTGCGCACCAGAAAAACGATGGACGATGTGCAGGGGGTGCTGTCATGGGGCAGGCGTGTCTGCCAATCCTTGGCCAGGAGCTGGCGCTCGGCCAGGGCATCGATGTCGTAGGCCAGGGCAAGGGTGACCACATCGGCGGCCAGGCCATCCATGACGGCCCGCGCCTGGCTGGCCGATCCGCCGTGCGACTGGCGCACGACCACCGTCTCCCCGGTTTGGTTTTTCCAGAACCGGACGAAGGCCGCATTGAACTCCTGGTAGAGTTCCCGGGTCGGATCGTAGGAGACGTTGAGGATTGTGCTGTCGGCACGGGCGGGCGTCGCGACGGTTCCTGCAATACCCGGAAAACTCAACAGAATAATTAAATAAAAACGAATACTTCGCCGCACACTGTGACCCAATGCAAAGGGAGGTCAAAGAGCCGGGACGGCCCGACGCGACCTGGTGGTCCAGAAGACCGGGGCGCTCCCTGTCGGCGGAAGCCTGACGCAACCCGCCACCCACCCGGGAGGGGGAGAGCAGACCACCTCTTCCGGGGGAGTTTGGGGCGAAGCCTCGGCGAAATTTTATTGCGTCAGAGGGCGTTGGTATCCCGTTCGCCCGTGCGGATACGGACGACGCTGGTCACATCGCAGACGAAAATCTTGCCATCGCCGATGCGGCCTGTACGGGCGGCTTGTTCGATGGCCTCGACGGCCCGATCCACCCGCGCATCGTCCAGGACGACCTCCACTTTGAGTTTGGGCAGAAAGTCGACGACATACTCGGCGCCGCGATACAGTTCGGTATGTCCTTTCTGGCGTCCAAATCCCCGCACCTCGGAGACGGTGATTCCCTGAATGCCGACCTCGGAGAGGGCCTCTTTGACGTCATCCAGTTTGAAGGGTTTAATGATGGCCTCGATCTTTTTCATCAACCGATCACTCCCATGGCTGTTGCAACCGCTTTCGCCTAACCTTCATGGATGGGGGAAGCCTCACTCCCCCCTCCGATCATGAGAGTCGCTGCGCGACTTTCACGGTAACACCGACCTGCCTGTAGCAAACCGATCAGACCTCCCCGGGATTCTTGCCATTCAGGGCCGGGGTATGATCCTTGTATAGTTTATAAACCACGGCATCCACCAGGGCCTGGTAGGCCGCCGCGATAATATTTTCCGATGTGCCCACGGTTCCCCAGCGATCGGTCTGGTCTCTGGATTCGATCTGCACCCGTACCTGGGCCGCTGTTCCGCCATCGGAGATGATTCTGACCTTGAAATCCGAGAGGGTCACCTCTCGCAAATTGGCGTAGAAACGGGTCAGAGCCTTGCGCAAGGCCGTATCGAGGGCATTGACCGGGCCTCTGCCTTCGGCGGCGGTGTGTTCGACATGGCCGCCCACCGAGACCTTGACGCTGGCATCCGAGATGTTGCCATCGGCCTCTTCGCGGCGTTCGTCGATGACCCGGAACCCCTGCAGGGTGAAATAGTCGGGAATTTGTCCCAGGGCACGGCGCGCCCGCAGCTCGAAACTGGCCTCGGCGCCGTCAAACTGGTACCCCTTATGCTCCAGCTCTTTGATGTCGCTGAGGAGTTGGAGGATGCGCGGATCATTCTGATCCAGATCATCGATGCCGAATTTTTTCAGCTTGTAAAAAAGGTTGCTGCGTCCGGCCTGTTCGGAGACCAAAACCCGTTGCCGGTTCCCCACGCTTTCCGGGGTGATGTGTTCGTAGGTCAGGGCATCCTTGAGGATGGCCGAGACATGGATCCCCCCTTTGTGGGCAAAGGCCGACGCCCCGACAAAGGGTTGATTTTTTTGCGACGACCGATTGGCCATTTCGTTGACAAAACGGCTGATGGTTGTCAAGGATTGCACCTGTGCGCTTTGCATGCGCAGCGGGCGGCGCATTTTCAGGGCCAGATTGGGGATGACGGTTGTCAGGTCGGCATTGCCGCAGCGCTCGCCCAGGCCATTGATGGTTCCCTGGACATGGACGACGCCGGCCTGGACCGCGAGCAGGGTATTGGCCGCAGCCAGCCCTCCGTCATTGTGGCAGTGAATGCCCAGAGGCGTCCCCAGCGTGGCTGCCTGGGCAATGATGACCGGAATCTCGTGCAGGGAGGTTCCGCCGTTGGTGTCGCACAGCACGAGGCAATCGGCGCCGCCATCCCGGGCGGCCTGGAGGGTGCGCAGGGCATACGCGCCATCTGCCTTGAAGCCATCAAAAAAGTGTTCGGCGTCGTAATAAACGGTATCGACGTGTCGTTTGAGATAGCTGACCGATTCGTGGATCAGTTCCAGATTGGCTTCCAGGGAGATTTCCAGTGCCTTGCGCACGTGAAGATTCCAGCTTTTGCCAAAGATGGTCACCACGCTTGTCTCTGCGCGCAGGAGGCTTTGCAAGACGGGATCCGTGGCGACGGTTGTATCGGCACGTCGGGTTGAGCCGAAGGCGGCGATGCGGGCATTTTTCAGGCGCAGATGGCGTACCTGGAGGAAATACTCCACATCCTTGGGATTGGATCCCGGCCATCCCCCTTCGATGACATCGATACCCAGGTCGTCGAGACGTTCGGTGATACGCAACTTGTCCGCAACGGAAAAGCTGACATCCTCGCTTTGGGCGCCATCGCGCAAGGTGGTGTCATAAATGAGGAGAGGGGTTGTTGTGGTTTGCATCGTTCAATCGTTATTCCAGGTTTAATCGCTCGGGATGGCGATCTCTTGCCAAAAACGAACGGGGCGACCGGATGGCCACCCCGCCCTGATCTTCCTCATGACAAGAACAGGCATCAACGGCTGACGTGATCCCCTGACTCCTTGTGCAACTCGAAGGCATCATGCAGGGTGCGGACCGCCAGTTCGGTATACTTCTCATCCATGACCACCGAAATCTTGATTTCGGAGGTCGAGATCATTTGGATGTTGATGTTCTCTTTGGAGAGGGCATCGAACATTTTTTGTGCCACACCCGAGTGGGAGCGCATGCCGACGCCGACGGCCGAAACCTTGGCGATTTCGGAGTTGCCCCGAATTTCACGCGCCCCGATCTTGCCGATGGCGTTCTCCAGAACCTCCAGGGCCTGGCGAAAATCGGACTTGGGCACGGTAAAAGTGAGGTCGGTCTCCCCACTGGCAGAGACGTTCTGGATGATCATGTCCACATTGGTGTTGGCAGCCGACAGGGCGCCGAACACGGCCGCCGCCACGCCGGGGCGGTCGGGCAGGCCCATGACCGTGATTTTCGCTTCATTCTTGCTATAGGTAATTCCAGAGACAAGAACTTGTTCCATCGTCGAATTTTCCTCAGTCAGCAGGGTTCCGGTGCCCTCTTCCAGGGAGGAGAGAACACGAACCGGGACAGAATATTTTTTGGCCAGTTCGACCGAGCGTGTTTGCAGAACCTTGGCACCCAGGGATGCCATTTCCAGCATCTCGTCGTAGGAGATTTGGTCCAGTTTGCGTGCTTTGGGCTCGATGCGGGGATCGGTGGTGTAGACGCCGTCGACATCGGTGTAGATATCGCAGCGGTCGGCTTTGAGTGCGGCGGCCAGGGCCACCGCCGAGGTATCCGATCCACCGCGCCCCAGGGTTGTGATGTTGCCATCGGCGTCGATACCCTGGAAACCGGCCACGACCACAATGTATCCCGCCTGGAGATCCTGGTGAATCTTGCTGCCTTCCACCTCCTGGATGCGAGCCTTGCTGAAGGAGTTGTCGGTCATGAACCGCACTTGCCAGCCAAGATAGGACTTCGCTTTGCACCCCTGTGCTTCGATGGCGATGGCCAGCAGACCGATAGAGACCTGTTCTCCGGCCGAGACGACGACATCATATTCGCGTCTGTTGTAGGAGCGGGTGATTCCTTCTACCAGGCCCACCAGGCGATCGGTCTCCCCGGCCATGGCCGAGACGGCGACCACCACCCGATTGCCGGCGCGGTGAGCCGCGATTGCCCTGGTAGCGACGTTCTTGATACGTTCAATGTTGGCGACGGAGGTTCCGCCGTATTTTTGCACAATGAGGGTCACGCTCGTATCCGCTTTTATATCTTCTTGTTTTTGAAACGATCCCTGGCTTCCCTGGTCCCGAGCACGATATTAGGGGGAGGCATCTTCACAACGGGCCTTTTCTTGGTGGCCCTCTCTTCGGCTTTTTCGATGAGCTTTGCTTCTCTTGCCAGCTGTTGTCTGTGCAGTTTGAGGAGATAGACGCCCAAGACCACTGCCAGGATGAGCAGAAACGCAACAAACGCCCATCCGTAGTAGACCTCGCCCTCCAGATAGTAGCGGAAGCTCTCTGATACTTGTTGGGCAATATTCTTTTCCATGGCACCACAGTCAGCAGACCAAGCCGGAAAACACCCAAAACCCTGCACAGCCCGTCATTCTAACAAATCCCTCCACCTTGGCAATGAAAAAATCACACCTTTGCCCGCACTTCTACCGTGAAAGTTGTGCAGCGACTCTTAATCTTTCACGACCTTTCAGCAGCGCCCCATCAGGCCTAAATTTCAAAGGCGACGGGTTGCTCCAGACCTGGCAAGGGGGTGGCCACCGTTTCAAAGAGTATCTCTTCAGGGCCGCCGCTTCCGGAGAGCCGTTTGGCGTGCATCACCGACGCATGGGGTTGACCGACGATGGCAACCAGGGTGCCATCCCGGGCCATTTGTTGCTGACAAAAGGCCGGGATATGTGTTACCGAGCCACAAAAAAGAATGCCCCCGAACGGCGACACCTCAGGCCAGCCCTCCTTGAGGTCACGTACGCGCCAGGTGACGGTGGTTCCGGCAGTGGCCTCCTGACCCAGGGCGGCCAGAAGGGGGTCGGACTCCAAGGCATAAACCCGGCGCCCCATACGGGCGAGAAGTGTTGCCTCATAGCCGGTGCCAGCCCCGACGACGAGTATTTTATCCCCCTGGCCGCTCTCCAGGGCCTGAATCATCCAGGCCAACTGAACGGGGAGGAGACAATGACGCCCCGTCGCTCCCAGGGGAATCGGATAGTCCGAGTAGGCATACTCTTGGAAGGCGCTGTCTAAGAACCGCTCTCTGGGGAGCGTACGCAGAGCCGCGAGCAGATCAGGATGGGTCACCCGGTTGGGGACCACCTGGGATTGCACCATGTTTTTTCGTGCGAGCGCCAAATCCGATGACATGCCTTCAGGCTCCTCTATTCAGACACGATCAAGTCGATCGACAACCTGCCATCTTACTACCCCAACTTTGCCGATAACGCAACACCGGCGCTCCGAAACGTCAGGGCAATCGCATTTGACAGTTCTTGACACCGACAGAAAAACCTTGTGCGATCCACGGAACTCGGTCAAATCTGACTCCATTACGTTAATCGCTGGTAATGGAGAGAGCCATGGAGAAATTTGCAACGTGTTTCGAGTCATTGAAGGATCCCAGGACGGGAAACGCCAGTCTTCATAACTTGCTGGAAATTTTAATGATTTCACTGTGTGCAGTACTGTGTGGTTG
>JADGCJ010000104.1 GCA_015229045.1 Magnetococcales bacterium | reverse complement strand
CATTCCACAGCCCGCGCAACTCCCGCCGATGCGCCCGCCATCCCGGATCCGCCCCATCCAACCACCGTTGAAACCCGGGACCATGGTTCAAATGAACCAAATGGGCCAACTCATGCAGCAGCACCGCATCCGACAATCGTCGCGGCAACTGAATCAAACGCCAGTTGAGACTGACAGTGCCCCGAGAAGAACAACTCCCCCAACGACTGCGTTGATCCCGGACCTGCACCCGCTGCGGCTCCAAACCATGCTTCCGGGCCAGAAAAAAGAGCCGCGCCGGCAAATACCGCCGTGCCCGATCCTTCAACCAGACTTCCGTGTCAGACCCGCCTTGAGGTACCGAACGCCCCAAATAAGTCAATACCGGCGGAGATCGGGTTTCCAGCTCGGGCAGCGCAGCCAACCGCCCCAAAATCCACTCGGTCTGACTGGCCAGAAAGCCTTGCGCCCGCAACAGGGAACAACGCATCGGCAGCCGCAGTTCCACCTCTCCGGCAGCAGTCACCACAACAGCCATACGCTGCCGGCGCGGATGACGACACAAGCGGTACGAAATAACGCCTCTATCCGTTTCGAGCCGATTGTCCACAGCGGAATCCCTTGGCAAAAGATACGGGGGTCCGAAGGGGATAATCCCCCCCCGAACCCCGTATTCACCGAACAGATGATCAGCCCAAGCCGAAATAGCGCCGTACCTCCCCCGTCAACTCCTCGGCCATGGGATCCTTTTCCAACCACTTCTCCGCCGCCAGGTCATAAGAAAACCAGGCATAATCCCCCGTCGCATCCTGGGATGCACCATCCACCGTGCGACGCTTCCGGGTCAACACATTGACCACCTCCAGCCCCGGCGTGTAACCCACTCCACTCTCCCCTGCCTTGCCGGGCAGTCGCGCATAACAGGCATCCCGGCGCGAAAAGGTGCTGGACGATACCATGGCCCAGGTCAACGGATCGAAAAACTCCCGCGCCCGAATCTGCTGAAACTTCATGGCAATATGCGCACACACCCGCCGCACGTCGCCCGTGGGAAAGACGGCCCGCAACGTCTTGAAATCCTCGCAGCTACAGGTCTGAGTCACCGGATTGAGTTCGTAAATAGCACCGGGCTCACCCCCCAAACTGCGAGCCTGATAAACCTTGTCGAACTTCTCCGGCAGGGCGGGCAAGGGAAACGGCTGACACGGCGGATAACGCCAACGCTTCCCGGAAGATTCCCCATCCCCCGCCAGAACCGGTTCGGACGAAACCGAATGAGGCGTCACCCGGCAAGAAGGCGCTTCCACAGCTTCGTCGACAATGGTTACCGGAGTCGGGTCCGGCGCGGGGTCTTCGAAACGGGTGACTGGTAATGCCACTTCCTTCGGTGTAGAACTCTCGCTGCGGGGAGCGCTGCGGGCAGGGGAGCGGCTCTTGCCCAACTCCTGCAACAACATCCAAAACATGCCTCCGATCAGGCCGATCAAGCCCAGGATTCCCATCAAATTGGTCGCGGTCATGCTTCTCCCTCGTGCTGAAGGCATACGTCCGCCCGGCCTTTGACTGGCGGTGAGGTTCACGGGATGATTATCAGGGATCCCATTCTACTTGCAGACAGGCCGGGTTTCCATATTTGATAATCTTTATAGGTTATAAAAAAATTCGATAGAAAAAATGTAAAAATTGATTGCCATTGTCCCAGCGGAAGGAAGATGATGCGAGGTTATCCTCGAACCCGCATTTGACGGTCAGTGATGAATCCATGAGCAATCGTCTAAAAAAAGTGCAAAAGACAGCCGGATTGCTCGGTGAAAAAACCCGTGCCTGTCTGGATATTGCCGCCACGCTGTTTGTGGTATTGGATTGTCGTGGGCGCATTGCTTTTCTCAACCAGCGGTTTTGTCGTTTGCTGGGCTGGCAGCGGAAGAGGCTGTCCGGGCGGGACTGGTTCGAGACGGTTGTTCCCGTTGATCAGCGCCAGGCGGCGCGACACTTTTTCGACCAATTGAACCGTGACGGTTCCGAAGAGATCGTTCAACACGAAAACACGGTGATGACTCGCGATGGCCGGGAATGTCTGATCATCTGGCACACCTCCCTGTTGAAGGATGAAGCGGGCCGATGCCTGGGTTTCCTCCACGCGGGTGAGGATGTTACGGAGCAGAGAAGATCGCAACGGGAGTTGCTGGCCCATCGGGAGAGCATGTTGCGCGCCCAGTCCCTGGCGCGGTTCGCCAACTGGGAGATGGATCTGCAAAACGGGACCATGTTCTGGTCCGACGAGATGTTCCGCATTTTCGGCCTGGATCGTTCGGCCGGGCAGGTGGTCACCACCCGCCATTTTTTACAGGCGGTGCATACCGGGGATCGTTTTCGGGTGCTGCGGGCTTTGGTGCGGGCGCGACATCGGTGTGAACCGTTTTCCCTCAACCATCGGGTTGTCCGTCCGGACGGCCAGGAACGGGTCGTCCGTCAGTGGGGGGAGGTGGTTTGCACGGAGGAGGGGGCCAAACACCTGGTGGGTGTGGTGCATGACATCACCGAGGAGTGGGTGGCGCGGGAACAGTTGCGCATTGCCACCCGCACCTTCGAGGATGCCATGACCCTGATGGACAACCAGTGGCGGGTCATTGAAAAAATTCTTGAAAGTACGCTGGAAGGGGTGATGGTGATGAATGCCGAGGGAGAGATTCTCTCGGTGAATGCTGCTTTTACCTCTATGACGGGGATGGAAAGCTCCGAAGTTATAGGATGCAAGGCGGAGGCGTTGCGGATCAGTTCGGATCATGTCGATGCTTTTCGCCTGGGCTGGAGGGGAATGCTGCAGAGCGGAGAGTGGCGTGGAGAGTTGTGGAATCGCCGGCGCAATGGGGAGATCTATCCCGAACAATATGCCATGACGGCAGTGAACAACCCCTCCGGGGAACTTTTCCGGGTGGTGGCCATTTTCCATGATCTCTCCGAGGCCAAACGCACCGAGGAGGAGTTGCGCTATCGACTCAATTACGATCCGCTCACCGGATTGCCCAATCGCCATCTCTTCAGGGAGCGTTTGCAGCATGCCATTCATCAGGCTCATCGCAGCCGGGGTCAGGTGGCGGTGGTCATGTTCGACCTGGATTTGTTCAAAAATGTCAACGACAGCTTGGGGTTGGCCAGTGGCGATCGTCTGATCCAGGAGGTGGCCCGTCGTACTCGGGACAGTTTGAGGGAAGGGGATACGGCCTGTCGTTTGGGTGGTGATGAATTTGCTATCATCCTGGAGGGTTTGCAACAGACCCGGGATGCGATGAATGTCATTCAAAAACTTTTCCAAGTTATAGAAGAACCTTTTCATTTGGGTGACCATGACCTCTATGTGACTGTCAGCATGGGGATCACCATTTTTCCCGGAGATGGCAACGACGTGGATACCCTGATCCGCAATGTGGATCTGGCCACCAACCGGGCCAAGGATGCGGGTCGCAACAACTTTCAGTTTTACACCGAAGCCATGGATCAGAAGGCCGCCCGTCGCATGCGGCTGGAGGCGGATCTGCGCAAGGGATTGGAGCGGGAGGAGTTTGTTCTCTATTACCAGCCGAAGGTCGATGTCGAGTTGGATCGTATTACCGGCATGGAGGCGTTGATTCGCTGGCGCCAGGCGGATGGCACCATGGTCTCTCCGGGAGAGTTCATTCCGGTTGCCGAAGAGACGGGATTGATCGTGCCGATGGGATTGTGGACCATCGAGACGGCGTGTCGGCAGGTCAAGGTGTGGAATGATGCCGGCTTGGGACCGTTTGTAATGGCGGTGAATCTGTCGGTGCGTCAGTTTCGCCAGAAGGATTTGGTGGAACAGGTACAGCAGGTATTGGAAAGGACCGGGTTGGAGGCCAGGTATCTGAATCTGGAGATCACCGAAAGTCTGATGATGGAGGATTTGGATCGGGCGATGGCCATTTTGGAGCAGTTGACGGCTTTGGGTTTAACGCTTTCCATGGATGATTTCGGCACGGGATATTCGTCGTTGAGTACGTTGAAGCGGTTTCCGATCAATGCGCTCAAGATTGACCAGTCGTTTGTGAGGGATTTGAGCATCGATTCCAATGATGCCTCGATTGTGGCGGCCATTATTTCCATGGCTCACAATCTGGGTCTGAAAGTGGTTGCCGAGGGGGTGGAGACGCTGGAGCATCTGAATTATCTGCGGACCCAGCTTTGTGACGAGATTCAGGGCTATTATTACAGTCGGCCCCAGCCGGCGGAGAAGCTGGAAGCGTTGTTGCGGGATCCCCGTTCCTTGGGGGAGGGGTGAAGGTGGCCTTTTCGGACCACTTCGATCCGGTTTCCGCCCATTATGCCCGGCATCGGCCCACTTATCCGGCGGAGTTGTTCACCTGGCTGGCTTCCCTGTGCCGGGAGCATCGCCAGGCCTGGGATTGCGGCGCGGGTTCCGGACAGGCTTCCCTGGCTTTGACGGCCCATTTCGAGCGGGTATTGGCCACGGATGCCAGTGCCGGCCAGATCGGAAAGGCCATGCGGCATCCGGGCATCGTCTATCGGGTGGCTCCTGCGGAAGAGAGCGGTCTGGAAACGGCGAGCTGTGATCTGGTGATTGTGGCCCAGGCGCTGCACTGGTTCGATCCGGAGCGGTTTTACGCCGAGGTTAAACGGGTGTTGAAGCCGGGTGGGGTGATTGCCGTCTGGTGTTACGGCATTCTCCGGGTGGCGGGTGAAGAGGTGGGGCGCGAGGTGGAGCGCTTTTATCACCGGGTGGTGGGGCCTTATTGGCCGCCGGAGAGACATCATGTGGAGACGGGGTATCGGGAGCTGCCGTTTCCCTTTGATCCGATCGGGGAGGTTCCCGAGTTCTGCATGGCGCAGTCGTGGTGTTTGGCGGAATTGATGGGCTATTTGCGCAGTTGGTCGGCGACCGGGGCCTGTCTCAAGGCCACGGGACAGGATCCGGTGGTGGCGCTGGAGCAGCGGTTGGCCACGATGTGGGGGGAGGGGGAACGCAGGGTGAGCTGGCCCTTGATGGTGAAGGCGGGGCTGAATACTCGAAAGTTGCCATCTGTTCAGGTAGATGGGGGTTCGGAGGGGATTATCCCCCCCGACGGATCCAGGGCAGCACCCTGGGACTCTTCCTTTTGCCGTTGAAACGAATATGCGCTGTGCAGGATCCTGAACAGCGGTAATATTTTTAAAGGGAAAGGCAAGGAAAAACCCTGAGGGGGCAGCAGAGCTCCCCCTCAGACTCCCCCAACCCTTTTTATTAATTAAAAGGATTTATTGAAAGTCAAAGGGTAACAATTCAGATATACGGGGGTTCGGGGGGGATTATCCCCCCCGACGGGTCCAGGGCAGCGCCCTGGGACTTTTCCTTTCGCCGTTGACACAATCATGCCGCAGTGTTCAGGGGTCTGAATGGTTACGCCAAAGGAAATATTATAAAGTCAACGGATTGGTGTCTCACTTCCCCGCCAACACCACCCGATTCCTCCCCCCGTTCTTCGCCTCGTACAACGCCCGATCCGCCGCATCATTCAACGCCGTCGCCGTCTGCTGCCCCGGAAACGCCGCCACCCCACAGGAAAACGTCCGCGTGAAAACCGTCTCCTCGAACTGATGCTGAATCGTCGAAAACGCCTCCCGCAACGTATCCATCACCCCCAAGGCCGTTTCACCATCCGTCTCCGGAAAAATAACCGCAAACTCCTCCCCGCCATACCGCCCTACGATATCCGTGGAACGCACCCGCTGCCGCAACAATCGGGAAAGACTCCGAATCACCCGATCCCCCGTGGGATGCCCATAGGTGTCGTTAACCGACTTGAACTTGTCGATATCGACCATGGCCATCGCCAACGGCTTGCCCAACCGTTGCGCCCGCCCGACCGCCAAAGCCAACTGCTCCTTGGTGCGCGTGTGATTATAAAGACCCGTCAAACTGTCCTTGATCATGAACCCCTGCAAAATCCGCGACCGCCTGACCCGCGTCAATACCGACCGAACCAGATGATCCGGCTGAATCGGCTTGGTCAGAAAATCATCCCCTCCCGTGGCCATGGCGCTGAGTTGCTTATCCAGATTCTTTTCACCCGACAGAAAAACGATCGGCATGCCAACAAAAACAGGCTGCTGCCGAATGACCCGCGCCAGTTCCAATCCGGTACACTGCGGCATGTAGAGATCCATCAAAGCCAGATCCGGCCGGAATTCGTGCAGATGTTCCAACACATCCAAAGGATTGTTGACCACCTTGGTCTGCATGCCCCCCTCTTCCAGAATATTGGCCAAATGCTGGGCCAAGGCCCTGGAATCGTCCACCACCAGAATGCGATAGGGCTCCTCGTGCAGCGGATGCACCAGCTCATCCAACGTGTCCACCAAACGGGTGATGTCCACCGGTTTTTCGAAAAGCGTCACCCCCCCGGCCCGAACCACGTTCAACCGGGTCTCCAGATCGCCCTGCCGGGTGATGAAAATGACAGGGGGTAGATTTTCCCGTTCTTCCCGAAAACGCCGCCAGTAAAGCGCACCATCGCCATCCGGCATGGCCACGTTGAGAATCACCACTCCCGGCGAAACCACTTCCAGACGGCGCAGCAGAATATCGAGCGTGGTGCATGTTTCCACCCGATAGCCGTAACAGGCCAACTGCTGCCCGAGTGTTTTGCTCCAAAGCGCGTCGGGCTCTGCCAGTAATATCAGCGCTGCCTCACGAGGTGGTGTTTTCTGACTCTCCTCAGCCTCCTCGACCATGATCGGTGCGGGGCCCGTCCGCAAATCCAGGGCGATCTGCTCCACCAGATGCTGTAACGCCTGGGAAACGGCGTTCCGTCCCGTCTGATCCGGAACCTCACCGCGCAAACACCAGGTGGCGATGAGATTCTCCATCACCCGGGCCTTTTCGCCTACCCTGGGGAAACCGAAGGTGGCCCCCGATCCGGCCAGGGAATGCACCATGCGATGCAGCGTGTCGAAGCGCTCCTTTTGCCAGGAGTCCGGTTGCAGCCCGGTCCAGATCTCCTGAATCTTGCGCAATCGCGCCGGTAACTCGCCCGCCCAGTTGCGACAGGCCAGGTTGAGTTTTTCCATCAGGGCCGGTGGGAGACTTTTTTCAGACATGTGTTTCACTTGTCCTGTTTCGTGCTATCTTTATCACCAGGTCGCTACTATTCCCCATGCCCTTTCGAAAGCACATGGATTCGAGCCGCCCCAAGATTCTACTGGTGGATGACAATCCGGGCAACCTTCGCATCCTCGCGGAGACCCTGCGCCACGATTATACCATCGTGGTGGCCCGGGATGGAGAAACCGCCCTGCAACTGGCCCGGGAATCCAATCCTCCGGATGTCATTCTGCTGGATGTCATGATGCCCGGCATGGATGGTTTCGAGGTTTGTCTCCGCCTTAAGTCGGATCCGATAACCTGGAGTATTCCGGTGCTGTTTGTCACGGCGTTGGCGGAAACCGAGGCGGAAGTCAGAGGATTGACCGTCGGAGCCGTCGATTTTATCACCAAACCGATTGTGCCCCGCCTGGTCAAGGCTCGTGTCCGCAGCCAGGTGGAACTCAAACGGCACAAGGACCATCTGGAAGAACTGGTCGAGCAACGCACCCGGGAAATCGCCATCACCCAGGAAGCCACCATCCACGCCCTGGCCTCCCTGGCGGAAACCCGTGATCCCGAAACCGGAGGACACATCCGCCGTACCCAGCATTATGTTCGTATCCTCGCTTCGGTCCTGCAACGACACCCCCGCTTCCGGGACACCCTAACGGACACCATGGTGGACATGCTGTTCAAATCCGCACCTCTCCACGACATGGGCAAAGTGGGCATCCCCGACCAGATTCTGCTCAAACCCGGCAAACTGACGGCGGAAGAGTTCGAGCGCATGAAGGATCATACCCTTCTGGGCTACAAAACCCTGGAAGCCGCTCAACGCAGCCTGGGATCCACCTCCTTTCTCCATCTCGCCAGCGAAATTGCCTTCACCCATCACGAAAAATGGGACGGCGCCGGCTATCCCCGAGGCCTGGCAGGAGACGCCATTCCGATCTCCGGACGCCTCATGGCTCTGGCCGATGTCTTCGACGCCCTCATCAGTTGCCGGGTCTATAAATCGGCTTTTTCCCATCCGGAGGCCGAAAGAATCATTCGAGAAAACCGCAATACCCATTTTGACCCGGATGTGGTGGACGCTTTCAATGCCCGGGTGGAGGACTTCCGGCAGACGGCGCTGGACTTCGCCGACCCGGAGACGGATCCCTCACGCTGACCTTCTTTCACCATACCTGTTCGACCGGCAGAAGAATTGCTACAATTCGCCGCAACGGGGGAAGGCTTCTTATTTACCCCGGGAAAGAGATCCTGGAACCCGGGGGGGGGATCGGGACACAAGGGCCATGGCCCAAGTCGGTTTGACGGTACATACCTATACAATGAAACGCTTTCTGTTGCATGTCGGCCTGGGACTGCTCCTGGTTACCCTGGGTGATGCCGTATTGGTGCATCTGGAGATCGATCCGTTCGCCCATTTGTCGGACCAATGGCTGCGTCAGAAGATGGATCGCCATTGGGGTAACCTCTTTCTGCTCTCCATTCTGGTGGGATTGGGCTATCTGATCTACCTGTCGGGCCACTTCCGCCGCCTTGCCATGCGTCTGGACGAACAAAGCTCCACCCTGGAGACCCTGCACCATCGCACCGAACTGATTTTGAACGCGGCGGCGGAAGGCATCTACGGAGTCGATCAGTACGGCAACACCACCTTCGTCAATCAAGCCGCCATCCGCATGACGGGTTGGACCCGGGACGATCTGATCGGGCACCATCAGCACGAAATTCTGCACCATTCCCATCGGGACGGTTCTCCCTATCCCAAGGAGGAGTGTCAGATTTATGCCTCCATTCACACCGGAAAACCGCGTCAAACGGATCGGGATTGTTTTTGGCGGAAAGATGGCAGCAGCTTTCCGGTGGATTATACCAGCTCGCCGATCATGGAAAATGGCGTGCCGACCGGAGCGGTGGTGGTTTTTCGCGACATCTCCCGCCGACGGGAGGAGGAGCGTCGGGAGCTGCGCAGTCAGGCTTCCCGGCTGGCCATCACCGCGTTGCTGGAGACGGGTCTGGAGCCATTGACCCTCAGCCGGCAGTTGGAAGTGGCGCTGGACATCGTGCTTTCCGTCTCCTGGCTGGCGGTGGAATACAAGGGATCCATCTTTCTGGTGGACCCCCAGACAGGGGATCTGGTCATCGCCAGTCAGCGGGGTCTGCACCGCCATCTGCTCACGGCCTGCGCCCGCATTCCGCCGGGATACTGTTTGTGCGGTCGGGCGGCGGAAACCCGGGAACTGGTCTTCGCCAACGCCCTGGACCATCGCCACGATGTCACCTTTCAGGGCATCAGCGAACACGGCCACTACTGCATTCCCCTGCTTTCCAACCAGCGACTGCTGGGGGTACTCAACCTGTATGTGCCCCACAATCATCAGCAAACCTCGGAGGAGGTGGCCTTTCTCTCCACCATTGCCATCACCCTGGCGGGCATCATCGAGCGGCGTCAGATGGAGCAGCGCCTGCGGGAGGCGGAGGAGAAGCTGCGTTTCATGGCCCATCACGATCCCCTGACGGGTTTGCCCAATCGGGTACTCTTCCTGGAGTTGCTGGAACGCACCCTGGCCCGCGCCCAACGGGAGCAGAAAACGCTTGCGGTGTTGTTCATGGATCTGGACCGCTTCAAACAGGTCAACGACTCTCTGGGCCACGATATCGGCGATATGCTGTTGCGGGAGGTCTCCCGGCGCATTCGCAGTTGCCTGCGCGATGCCGACACCCTGGCGCGGTTGGGTGGGGACGAGTTCGTTCTGCTGCTCTCGGTGGTGACGGACGGGGACGCGGTGGCCCTGGTGGCCCGCAAGATCATCGATGCCCTCAACGAACCCTTCGAGCTGAAAGGCAATACCTGCCGCATCGGATCTTCCGTGGGGGCGGCGCTTTTTCCCAAGAGCGGTCACACGCCGGAGGAACTGGTCAAGAGGGCCGATATGGCCATGTATGCCGTCAAAAAGCGGGGTCGCAACGACTTCCAGATGTATGAAGAGGGCATGGAAGAGCGGATGGACAACGCCTCCTGATGTTCAGGCCCGACCCCGAAGGCAGTGTTACCGTAATTCTTTGACTTTCAATATGTTATCCTCTAAGTATCAAAAAAAGGAAATGTTCTGTCTTTTGACTTTATGATTTATATCTGTTCAGGTATGCGTGGGGGATTACTCCCCTCAGACGGGTCCAGGGCAGCACCCTGGGACTTTTCCATTCGCCGTTGACGCCATCATGCGGTGCAAAGTCAAAGGATAGAACATTTCCTTTTTTTGATACTTAAAGGATAACATATTGAAAGTAAAAAGATAAATTACAGGGATGTCTGATTCGACATCCTTGCCCGGCGGGCGTGGTAGGCTTTGAGAAAGCGCAACGTCCAGACATAGCCGACCCAGCCGCCGAACAGGGCCCAGGGCAGGGAACCCACCACCATGGGAAAGCCGAAGTGATGCCAAAGCTGGGTCATCTGGTCCAGCATCACCTGCCACCAGCTTGTTTCCGCGCCACCTTCCCGAAAGACTTCCCCGAAGAGATTGCGAAAGGCCTCGAAGTCCATGTTGGGGTTGTCCCACTCGCCCAGCATGAAGCGTCCGGTGACCAGAAACAGGTAGTAGAGGGGGGCGGCGGTGGCGGGGTTGGTGATCCAGGTCCAGGCGAAGGCCAGGGGGAAGTTGAAATCCCACTCTTTGCGCAAGGTGCGGGAGATGGCCCAGATGGCGGCCACCATGGGCAGTTGGAAGCCGATGGAGGGGGTGAAGTTGACCACCAGGCCCCAGAAGGAGGCCCGGGCTTGATATTCCGGGGGGTGGGGGGAACGAACCATGGGGCGCATGATGCGTTTCCACCATTGAATGCGTGCGTAGCGCCAAGTCCAGTGCGGTTTTTCCATGGGATCCGATCGTTTTCGAGCATTCGTGGGCCGGGGGGAGCATTATCCTCCTTGAGGGTGTTTGGGGCAACGCCTCACCTGTTGGGGGAGGTGTGGCAATGCTCCTGCAGCCAAGCGGAAATATATTTTAATCCTTTGACTTTCAATATGTTATCTTTTAAGTATCAAAAAAAGAAAATGTTCTGTCCTTTGACTTTTTCATCTGACGCTCCGATCCATTGCGACGCCGTTTTTGCAATGGGCTTCGATATCCGTCCCTCCGCAGTGTTCCGACAAGGCGGACACCCACGGGATATTCCGTTTGACCTTCTCGTAAGAGGGGATTAAATTTGTTGAGTGAG
>JADGCJ010000103.1 GCA_015229045.1 Magnetococcales bacterium | reverse complement strand
CCCACCAGGACTCCGTCCTGGACCTGCCAGGGAGCCAGCCCCCTGGACCCCGTTTCGCCAGCCCCTGAACCCCGTTTTCGCCAGCCCCAACCTGGTCAATCAACAAACTCGACATCCAACATATGCACCGAACAAGAAACACACGGATCATAAGCACGCAACAACATCTCCAAATGCAACGTCAAGTCACTCTTGGACATTCTGGGCAACATCTGTGGCACAAAGGCCTTCATGTCCTGCTCGATGTTGTTGATGTTCTGGCTGGTAGGGATGATGGCGTTGGCATCGCAACAGCGCCCTTCGGCATCAAAAGCATATTCGTGGAAAAGCAGCCCCCGGGGCACCTCCACCGCACCAAAACCACGCCCGGCCCGAGGCGTATGGCTGATATCCTCCTCCTTCAAGCCACCATCGAGAACGGTTTCCATCATGGCCAGGCTGTTGTAGGCACAATGGACAATCTCCACCACCTGGGCGACGTTGTTCATGTAGGGGTTGTAGCAGGGAACCTTGAGTCCCAGAGAGGCGGCAACCTCCTGGGCCTGCGGACGCAGCTGGTCAAAGTTGTTGTTGACCCGGGCCAGGGCACCCACCGCATAGGCCTCCCGATGCCAGCGCGACCATTTGGTCGTGGAATGAGCCACAGTGAACTCGTTGGTGACCGACCGATAGTCACGAACGGGGACGCTTTTTTTGGTGTCGGAACTGTAGACATCACCATCGTAAAGGGCATACTCGCTGGGATGCTTCAGGGAGACAAACTCGGTCTCCCGCTCGTAGGGGGGAATCTTCAACGTCTTGACAATGCCGACGGTCTCCTGCAAATCCGGCACCGCTGCGGCCAGACGATCACGGAGACGCTCGATCTGCTCCAGATCCGGCAGCACACGCCACCCTTTCAGCGTGTTGCTCATGGGGTGGATGGTGCGCCCCCCCATGACGGCAGTGTAGTCGTTGGCCAGTTTTTTCAGACGCAGGGCACGCTTCACCACCTCCGGATGGGTCTTGATCAACGGCAGCACGCTGGGCGCCCCGACAAAATCGGGCACGGCCAGAAAATAGACATGCAGAACATGGCTCTGCAAAAACTGGGACTCGTTGAGCATGTTGCGCAGGAGAACCGTTTGCGGCGAGGCGACGATGCCCTGGGCATCCTCCACCGCCCGGGTGGCAGACAACTGATGCCCAACGCAACAAATGCCGCATATACGCCCAACGATCCAGGGAATTTCATGCGGCAGCATGCCCCGGGTAAAACTCTCGAAGAAACGGTTGGCCTCGACGATGCAGAGCTTGACCTCTTCGACCACCCCTTCACGGGTATTGACACGGATGCTGGCATGGCCCTCGATGCGCGTGACGTGATGCACGTCGATGTTGAATGTCTTGGTTTCGGTCTTCATGTCCGCTTCTCCCGTCCCAGGGACTCCTTGCTGCAAAACAGGCGATATCGGTTCTGCATGCCAGCCGGAGAGAGGCCCTTTTCCTGCAACAACCAGGCATGGGCCGCCAGATTGGCATGTGGCAGGAGACCCCGGCAGCCGTCA
This sequence comes from Magnetococcales bacterium, assembly GCA_015229045.1. The sequence continues at coordinate 9,769 of JADGCJ010000103.1, read as the reverse complement.
CAGGGTTGGCCATTGGTGACGCAAATGGCATGGCAACCGCCGTAGGTGATCTGTCCCATGCAGGTCTCCCCCCGGTCGTAGACACACTCATTTTCGTTCATCTTGCACTCGACACAGACGGCATTGGCCGGAAAATGCGGCACCGTGCCACTGACCAGGGCCTTGACCAGATGGACAAACTCCTCCGGCACCATGGGGCAACCGCGCAGCTCGAAATCGACCGCGACAATCTCCTTCACGGCCCGCACCCGGGTATGCGCCCACAAATGCCAATACTCCGGATCGGTCTGGGCCATGTTGCGGTCGGTTTCACCGTAGACGCGCTTGAAGTTTTCCGCCGGGGCAACAAAATTGGAGCGCGCCTGGACATTGCCCATACAGGCGCAGGCACCCAGGGCGACGAGAATCTTGCTGCGGGAACGAATCTCGCGCAGGCGTTCGGCATCCTCTTCCCGATTGATGCTGCCTTCGATGAAGGCAATGTCAAAACGGGGCGAGGTCTCCGAGATGGCCTCGCGAAACTCGACGATATCGACCAGAGCGAGAATGTCCAGAAAGACATCCTCGCAGTTGAGGACGCTCAGTTGGCACCCTTCGCAGCTGGCAAAGTCAAAGAAGGCGATTTTCGGTTTCATTGCAAGGCCTCCGGGAGATGCTCGATGCGGTCGAGGCGAAAGACCGGGCCATCCTGGCAGCAGTAGACGTGGTTGATCTGGCAGTGGCCACACTTGCCGACACCACACTTCATGCGTCGTTCCAGATCGACAAAAATCTGCGCATGGGGAATGTTGCGGGCATAGAGTTCCAGGAGGACAAACTTGTACATCACCGGCGGACCGCACAGGGCGACGACCGTCTGTTGAGGGTTCAGCTTCAAGTCGGCAATCGGTTCGGTGACCAGACCCACCCGGCCATCCCAGGGGAGGTTGTCGGTCCTGTCCACCAGGCGGATCACCTCGATCTTGTCACCACCCGGATCCATGGCGGACCAGGCCTTGACCTCTTCGCGAAAGAGTTCGTCCGCCGGGGTGCGACAGCCGCTGATGAGGGTGATCCGCCCAAACCTCTCCGGCTGGGCCAGGACCGGCTGGATCAGCGAGCGCAAGGGAACCAGTCCCAGACCGCCAACGACAAACACCACATCCTTGCCATAGAAATCCTCCAGGTGGAAACCGGAACCAAAGGGGCCGCGTATTCCCAACTGCTGTCCGGGTCTCAGATGGTGAAAGACCCGGGTGAGGGTGCCGACATTGCGGATGACCATCTCCAGGATGGTGTCTTGCCGGGGTCCGCAGGAGATGGAGATGGGGGCCTCGCCGATACCCAGTTGGGAGACCATGACAAACTGTCCCGGGCGATGCCCCAGGGGGGCAGGCAGCTCAAGCCTGAAATATTTCTCCCGGGCGGTCATCTCCGCCACGTCGAGAACCCGGGCCATCCGGGGCAGATAGAGATCCATGTCGAACGGTGTGTTTGTGGCACGAGCGGTCGCGGTCATGAGGTTGCCTCCGCATCTTTGACCAGGTCGTTGACGATATCAAAAATGTCAATGTTGGCTGTACACTGGCGCCCGCACCGCCCACACCCGACACAAAAGCTCTCTTCGCTGAAACGATCATTCAGGTATTCAAACTTGCGTTTGACCCGATGCCGCTGCCGGGCCGCCGGTTTGGGACGAAAATTGTGCCCCCCGGCCACTTCCGAAAAGTTGGGCAGCATGCAGCTGTCCCAGCTTCTGGTGCGTTCGCCGGCGTCAATCTTTGTCAGATCGAAATCATCCCGGACGTCGAAGCAGTAGCAGGTGGGGCAGACCATATTGCAGGTGCCGCAGGAGAAACAGCGTTCGACATGTTTGTCCCAAATGGGCGACTGCCACTTGATGGCGTTGATTTTGGCAAACTGCGCCATGTCGGTGCTGAACTGGCGACCGAAGGGTCTGGCACGTCTTTTTTCTGCCCGGGCCTTGCAGGCGGCGACATCCTGGCAGAGGGGAAAATCGCTCCCCTGGACCAGAGCCGCGCCGCGCTCCGAAAGGACCTCCAGCAGAACCTGGTCATCGACCGGAGTCAAGAAGAGGTCGGCGTTCTGCCGCCAGCGCAGCGAACCCGTGGCATCGCAGAAGCAGGCGTCGTCGCAGGGGTGCAGGCAGTCGCTGGCGATGAGGGTCGTCTGGTGGCGCCGGGTCAGATAGTGGGGGTCGCCATGGCCATCCTGGTTGACCCGATCCATCAAATGGATCCCCCTGAGATCGCAAGGCCTGACTCCGGCCAGGATACGGGGTGACTCATCCAGGGTGGGTGCCATTTCCAGCTCTCCCGCAGCATTTTTGCGGTAGCGAAACAGCGTCTCTTGAACAGGGGCCAGTTTTTTGCCGGGCGGGACGATTGTTGGGTGGTATTTTTCAAATTGAATGTCCGACCCCTCGCGTACCGGCTTGAAGCGGAAAGCGGAGTGCCCGGCACGTTGTGGAAAGTAAACGGCACTCTCCCGTGCCAACCGCCGGATCCAGTGCGGGATGGCATCCTTTTGGACAAGAAACGTCTGCATTTCCTTCACCTCCCGTGTATCGCCGACCCCCAGGCCGGTCGTGTCCCCCGTCGACGCCACGCCGACAGGGTGTCGAGGGCTGCACCTCTAGCCAATTATCGTCCCGCACCTGTCGTCTCACAGCTCCTCCGCAAGAATCTCCCCTTCGATCAAACCCAGGTCAGGGAGACGTCGTCCATCCCCATCCATGACCTTGAACAACAGGCTGTAGGCGACACGCCAGCGCACCCCGGCATGGGAGAGAACCGATGCCGTTTTTTGATTGAGCTGCACAATCTCCCCGTACTGCTCCCGCTGCTGGCGATCATAAAAACCGACCGGGTCGCCAACCTTCAATTGGACCCTCTCCAGCTGGTTCTGCCCTTGACGCGGATGAATGTCGGTATCCACCCCGTTCAGGTTGACGGCGAACAGAGGGACGCTCCACCGTTTGCCATCCGCCTTGTTGCGGACGTAGAGACAGCTTCTGCGCACCTCCTCCACTGCGGCATCGACCAGTCGGTTCTCCTTGCCGCTGAAGTAGGAGATATCCATGCCGGGCTGCAACTGCCTTTTGATGGGCGCGAGCCGCTCTGGCTGCTCCAGCATGGCGTCGATCCCGACCCGCAGACGGTACAGGTCAAACAGACTGACTTCATGCAGTGCGTGAAGAATATCCGAATAGTCCATGCCCTTTCCTCTACAGGGTAAACTTTCCCTCTTGGATACGCTGGGCTTCCATCATTTCCAGCTCTCGCAGGCCGGAAACCACCACATCGGGGTCGGGAATGAAATCGAGATCCGGGTTGCGATCCGGGTAGGGGACGGCATTCAGGACCACTTTCATGGCACTCAGTCGGGCGGCATATTTGTCGTCGGAGCGGATGAGGGTCCAGGGAGCTTCCAGGGTGTGGGTGCGTTTCAGCATGAAATATTTCATGTTGGTGAAGTCATCCCAGTGGTCCTGCGCCTGCAAGTCCACCTCGCTCAATTTCCACTGGCGCAGGGGATCGTTGCGGCGTCTTTCAAAGCGGGACTGCTGCACCTCCTTGGAGACGCTGAAGTAGGTCTTGACCAGGATGGTTCCCTGACGAACGATATCCTGCTCGAACCCGGTCACGGCCAGCATGAAATCCTGATACTGGCGCTCGCTGCAAAAATTGAAGACCGGCTCCACCATGGCCCGGTTGTACCAACTGCGATCAAAGAACACCACCTCGCCACCGCTGGGAAACTGCTCGACATAGCGCTGAAAAAACCATTGGGTTCGTTGTACATCAGTCGGCTTGCCCAGGGCCACCACACGATAGTGTTTCTCGTTCATGTAGCGGGTGATGCGGCGCAGGGTTCCCCCCTTGCCCGCCCCGTCGCGTCCTTCGAGGATGACGATCATGCGCAACGCCTTCTCTTCGAGATGGTGCTGCATCTTGATCAATTCGGCCTGATAGGGTTTCAGGCTCTCTTCCTGCAGGCGCTCCTGAACCGCCTTGGAGGTGTTCTCCCGGAGTTTTTTGATGTCACTTTTCAGGCGTTCGACCTCCTGGTCGCGTTGTCGCAGCAGCAGCAAGAGATCTTCCCTGGATGCGGAGGAGAGGTCAGTCTGAAGTCTGGCTGACGTGTTGGTCGCCAGTGGCGCAGGGGTGTTGTCCGGCATCATGTCACCTTTTCGAGAACGATATGCAGGGGGGCACCTTCCAGCTTGAGGGGTTCGTTTGTCTGGAGTCCGGGTTGATGGGTGATGGCCAGGGCCAGCAACTCCTGGCAGAGCAGGGCATGGTGCATTTTGACCGTTTCGACCAGACTCTCCGGTCCATCGAAGGCGATACGGATCCGGTCGGTGATCTCCAGGCCGGAATCCCTACGCAAATTTTGCGCCAGACGATTGAAATTCCGGGCCAGCCCTTCGGCAGCCAACTCCGGAGTGATGGTTGTCTCCAGAACGACCAGGGTGCCCTTTTCCCGGGTTGCCAACAGGCCGGGACCGGCGTCCCAGGAGAAGAGCAGGTCGGCGGCGGTGATCGCCAGCTCCTGGCCATTGTCCAACTCCAGGGTCCAGGTTTTGCCCCCCGCGACGGCCTGTTGCAACTGGGCAGGGTCGGCGGCGGCGATGCGCGCAGCCACCTGCGGCATCTGTTTTTCGGCCTTGGCCCCCAGAGTACGATAGTTGGGGCGCACCTTGACCTCGATGCCCTGGGCATCCGCGAGGATCTTGAGGGTCTTGATATTGCACTCATCGAGGATCTGGCTGACGAGCGAGGGTTCGGCGAGGACGGCGCGCTCCTGGGGATCGCTGGGCAACACCCGGATGGCTCCCAGGGGCTGTTTTGTCTTGGTCTTGCATGCGTTGCGCAGGGCGAGGACAACGTTTTTGATCTTGAGAACGCTCTCCATCTGCTGCTCCAGGAGGGCATCCTGCAAGGCGGCATCGACCTGGGGATAGGGACGCAGATGGATCGATTCCGGGGCGGCAGGCTCCACCGAACGCACAAGGTTCTGGTAGATCTCTTCGGTCAGAAAGGGGAGTATCGGTGCCAACAGATCGATGCAGGTGACCAGGGCGGTGTGCAGGGTCGCATAGGCGGCCCGCTTGTCCGCCGAGAGTCCATCGCCCCAGAAACGCCGCCGTGAACGCCGCAAATACCAGTTGGAGAGTTCATCGACAAAATGCTCGAACTGCTCCATGAAGCGATGCACGGCCACATCGCGGTAAGCCTCGTGCGCCTGCTGGATCAGGCGTTGCAGGCGGCTGAGTATCCAGCGATCCGGTTGGGGGCGCTCCGCCGGTGGCGGGTCGTCGCTGCTGGGGTGCCATCGATCCACCTGGGCGTAGGAGACAAAAAAACTGTAGCAGTTCCAGAAGGTGAGCAGTTGCCGCCGCACCTCGGTATCGGGATGCACTCCCTTGCCCTCTTTGTGGTCGAGTCGCGGAAAATTGAGATTGCTGGTCGGATTTTGTCCGGCGTAGAGATAGCGCATCACATCGGCGCCGAGGATGTCGGCGGCGTCATCGAAAAAGATGGCATTGCCGGCGGATTTGTGCATCTCCTTGCCCTGTTCGTCGCGCACCAGGGCATGGCCGAGCAGGGTCTTGAAGGGGGCACGTCCTTCCAGCTTGACGCTCATGGCCAGCAGTGAATAGAACCAGTTGCGAAACTGCCCCGGAAAGCACTCGATGACCATGTCGGCGGGAAAGTGGTTTTCCCAGTAGGGGCGGTCGCTGTTGTAGCGCACGGTGCTGAAGGGGACGATGCCGGCATCCAGCCAGGGATTGCCGACATCGTCGACCCGGCTGGCCAGTTGGCCGCACTTTTCGCAGGTGATCTTGATCTGGTCGATGTGGGGGCGATGGGGGGAGTGGCCGACGAAGGCTTCCCAACCGACGACGGCCTTCTCCTTCAGCTCCTCTTCGCCGCCGATGACGGTAAACCAGTGGCAGGCGTGGCACTCCCAGATGGGCAGGGCGAGACCCCAAAAGCGTTTTTTGGAGATCAGCCAGTCTCCCATGTTGTGCAGCCAGTCCAGTTCGCGGGCTTCGCCGTCGGCGGGGATCCAGCGGATGCCGGGGACCACCTTCCTGATCCGGTCCCGCCAGCGCATGTCGATGTACCAGCCATCGATGAGGCGGAACACCAGCTCGGTCTTGCAGCGCCAGCAGTGGGGGTAGACATGGGGATATTGTTCTTTGGCGATCAGCACTCCCCTCTCTTTCAAATCCTGGATCACCGCCGCGCCGACGGTCAGGACGCTCTGCCCGGCGTAGGGACCGAAGGGTTCGAGAAAGATGCCGTTGTCATCCAGCGGTGCGACGACGGCCAGGCCATGTTCTTTGCCCAGCTGGTAGTCCTCGGTGCCGCAGCCGGGAGCGATATGGACGATACCCGTTCCTTCCGTGCCGCTGATCTCTTTCCAGGGGATGGCACGATGGCAGGCAGCGGCGCTGACCGTCACCCCCGGTGTCGGGCCGAACGGGGTGACACCACCGGGTGTCTGCATGGCGGCCAGGTCGTCGCAGGGGCCTGTGTAGGCGAGACCCAGCAGTTCGGTGCCGGGCAGCTCGGCCAGCACCTCGGCCTCGCCGCCCAACCCTTTGAGAATCTGGGCGAGAGAGGGGAGGTTGGCGCTCCGCTTTTGTCCTTCGGCTTCAAGCTCCTGGCGGCGTTTATGGGCAAAGTTCTCCTTGCCGACATAGTAGATCCAACCGCCATGCCGAATCCGCAGATAGGTCATCTCCGGGTTGATGGCGACGGCGACATTGGAGGTCAAGGTCCACGGGGTGGTGGTCCAGACCAGGAAGGCCTCCTTTTCCCTCCCCTCGATGGGAAAGCGGACATAGACCGAGGTGTGTTCCGTGATGCGACGACCTTCGGCGACCTCCATTTGCGACAGTCCCGTGCCGCAGCGCGGGCACCAGGTCATGACGTCGGTACCGCGATAAATATCCCCCTCCGTATGACACTTTTTCAGAAAGCTCCAGATGGTATAATTGTTCTCGTTGGAGAAGGTAAAATAGCTGCCGCCATACTCCGGGGAACCCAGGTTGGCAATGATCTGTTCCGGTGCGCCCTTGACTCTTTTGCCGGAGGCGCTCGTATAAGTGGTCTCTTTCTGCTCCTCATGCAGCGCTCGTTGCAGGTGGCGCAGCTGGTCGGGGTCGTCCCAATCCATCCAGTAGCCAAGACGGATCGATTGCTCTGTCTGCTTGGCTGCGTAGGTCAGGACGCGCTCTTTGCAAGCCCGCACAAACCGATCCATGCCAAACGCCAGGATATCCTTTTTCGATTTGAACGCATGCTCTTTTTCAATTTCGACTTCGACCCACAATCCCTGGCAATCGAAGCCGTTTTGATAACGCAGATGATCCCCCAGCATAGCGTGGTAGCGCTGAAAAATATCCTTCAACGAGCGCCCCCAGGCATGGTGGACGCCCATGGGGTTGTTGGCCGTGATGGGACCATCCTGGAATGACCAGATTTTTCCATCGGCATTTTTCTTTTTCAATTTGGAAAAAATATGATTTTCTTTCCAGAATGTAAGAAATTTCTTTTCGATGGCCACAAAATCGAGAGATTTATCGACTGTTTTATACATCCTGACACCAAAATAGTTTAATTGTGATGGACTGATTGTGTCGAAAGAGAGCGTTCATCAAGATATTTTCCCTCCCCATCAAAATAAACAGGGAGCCTTCAGCGCGTCAAGTGAAGAAAATCCTTCTCCCGGCAGCCATCGGGCAGGCAGAGACGCCGTGTGTTCCCCGGAATTTGTGCTATGCTCGTGGGGAGGGAGAGGCGCCTTGAAAAAAGCGCAGGCTCAGGGGATTCATTCCCGGCGGGTTTGGGACGGTACCCCGCTTGACCACGAACAAGGAAAGCAAGCATGAGTGAACACTTTACCCAGTTCCTGCTGACCTTGATGGGACAGCTCGATTATACCGCCATTTTTCTCCTGATGGCGGCGGAGAGTTCGATCCTGCCGGTCCCATCCGAATTGGTGATGATTCCCGCCGGCTATTTGGCGTCGCAGGGGCAGTTGAATCCCTGGTTGATTGTCCTCGCTTCCAGCCTGGGCAGCATCGCGGGTTCCCTGGGGAGTTATTACCTGGCCTTGTGGCTGGGGCGTCCGTTGATTCTGCGCTATGGCAAATATTTTTTGATCACCCCGGCCCATCTGGACAAAACCGAAGAGTTTGTCCGCCACCATGGCGAGATTGCCATTTTCACCGGACGTTTCATTCCCGGCATCCGCCACCTGGTCTCCATGCCCGCCGGTCTGGCGCGGATGCGTCTGACACCCTTTCTTCTTTTCACCCTGACAGGGGCAACCCTCTGGAATGTGGTGCTGCTCGTCCTGGGTTATGTCATCGGGGAGAATCGGCAATGGTTGCAGGACAACCTGAAACTGGTGATCGGAGGCGGGGTGGGCTTCGCGCTGCTGGTGGTGGTGGGGTATCTCCTGTGGCAGAGGGGAAAGAGGTGAGGGAGGGGGAAGTGGACCATCCCAGTCTTTCAACAGTTGAAAAACTGCGCATCTCAAAATGGATTCGGTTCAACACCCCCGGCGCGCAATCTCCAGATAGGCCCGGGCGGCCAGTTGAATCTTGCTGACGTGGCAATATTCATCGACCTTGTGCGCCATGTCGGGTTCGCCGGGGCCGAGGATGAGGGTGGGCGGTGACCCGAGGGCCGGGGTCAGGATCGAGGCATCGGTGACATAGGGGGCGGTACCGATTGCGGGGCGGACTCCCTGCAACGAGGCCATGATGTCAAACACCGATGCCACCCAGGGATGGTGGGGATCGGTCATGACGCCAGGGGTGTCGGTGACAATGCGCAAGATGACCTCCGGCCCCAGGTGTTCCTGGACAAAGGCCAACAAAGCGCCATGCTCCAGACCCGGCACCGAACGCAGATCGATGCCCACGACAGCCTGATCCGGCACAATGTTGATGCGTTGTCCCCCCGCAATCGTGCCAATGTTCATGGTGGGTGATCCCAGCAAGGGATGGGGGGGAGAGGGAAAACGATACTGTTCCAGGGCCACGATGGCCCGGGCCGCCTTGAGAATGGCGTTGACTCCCCGATCAGGCATGGAACCATGCGCCGCCACGCCCCGGGTCTCCAGCTCCAGCCACAAGGCACCTTTGTGGCCCAACAAGGGGGCGTTCGCCGTGGGTTCGCCGACGACGATGGCACCGACGTTTTCCAGATTTTTGTCGCCCATGGACGCAAAATCAGCCATCAGACGGCGCGATCCGGCACAGCCGATCTCTTCATCAGCGGTTAAAATGAGCAACAGCCCGCCCGCAGCACGGGACTCCCGGGCAAACTCCAGGGCGGCCCAGACCATGGCCGCCACGCCCGCTTTCATGTCACTGCTGCCGCGCCCATAGAGCCGGTCACCAACCAGCTCCCCGGCAAAGGGATCCCGACTCCAGGGGGTCTTGCCCAGCAGGACCGTGTCCAGATGTCCGGTGAAACAGAGTGTGGGTTTGTCATCGCGGCCCGGCAGACGTGCCACCAAGGTGGCGCGTTGCGGTCCAATGACATGCAAGGAGATGTGAAAACCGGCTGGTGCCAGCAATCCGGCGATGTAATCGGCACATGGCCGCTCGTCGCCAGGCGGGTTGGTCGTATTGAAGGACAACAAGGTTCGGGTCAGGTCGACGGGATCGAGCATGAATCAATACCCATTTGCATTCATCGCGATAACTTCGTTAGCTGCGTCGTCGGCTCCTCACCGTACC
>JADGCJ010000102.1 GCA_015229045.1 Magnetococcales bacterium | reverse complement strand
CCACGGCCTTGGTAACGCACCTTGTTGAGAATCAAACCGACGATTTCGGGGTTGCCCAGTTGTTCCAGGGCATCGCGAACCGCCATCTGGGGGGTGCGCTCCGCCTCCACCACCATGACGATCTGACCCATGTTGCGGGCCAGTTCCCGGGCCTCGGTGGTCACCAGCAACGGGGGAGAGTCGAAGACCACGATGATGCGTTCGTTGCCCAGTCCCCCCAGGGACATGGTGTGCAACAACTGGCGCATGTTCTCGCTGGCCAGCAGTTCGGTGGCGTGGTGATGCAGCCGGCCGGAAGGCAACAACATCAATTTGGGAATATTGGTGCGAATGAGGATGTCATGATAGTGGTCCACCTGTTCCATCAGGTAGTCGGTCAGACCCATCTTGGCCTTGAAGCCCAGAATCCGCGACACCGAGGGTTTGGCCACGTCGCCGTCGACCAGGATCACGGTATTGTCCACTTCGGCGGCCAGGCTCATGGCCAGATTGATGGCGGTGAAGGTCTTGCCCTCCTTGGGAAAGGCGCTGGTAACCATGATCAGGTTGGCGTTTTCCACCTTGCGGGCGCCCTGTCCCAGGGCATTGAGCAGCAGTGGCCGTTTGATGATGCGAAACTCTTCGGCGACGGAAGAACGTCCCACGTCCGGGGTCAGAATTCCCTTGGCCTTGAGACCTTGAAAATCCAGAACGACCTTCTTGCGAATGGACGGCCCCCCAGCCAGCCGTGTTTCCCCCAGATCCTCATCGAAATCATCCACTTTTGCCACCTTCCAGCAGAGATGCTCTCGGTCAAAGGTTGAGCAGCATCAATACGATATATAAGCCGAAGAGGGTGATCATGGTCAGGGTGAAACCCACCTTGCCCTCCAGCATCGATTCCCTGGAGTTGTCCTCCACCATGGAAATCGTGCCCAAAACGGGCAGGCCCAAGGCCTTCTTCAGGCTGGCCGGGCTGTCGAACACCGGACGCATGATGGAGGTGAACAAGGCCAGGGCGAACCCGGCCAGAATCCCGCCGATCATGGCGACGCTGAGAAACAGCGGACGGTTGGGACTGATCGGCGAGGTGGGCAGGGAAGGCGTCTCCAGAATGCGAAAACGTACCCTGCGGCTCAATCCTTCCGCCACATCTCCCGAAAAACGCGCCTCTCCCTGGGTTCCCAAAAGGGAGACCAGTTTGTCCCGATTGATTTTGACGTTGCGTTCCAGGCGGATGAGTTCCGCCTCGACGGCGGGCAACGCCTCTTCCTGGGTGCGGAGGTTGTTCAGCATGGACTGGTATTCGTCAACGCGGGCTTTCGCGGAGGCCAGATCCGCATCCACCTGGGTCAGGGACATTTTCACCTGGCGATAGATGGGATCGGCATCCCGCTCCCGATCACGATCCTTTTCGGTCGACTGTGCCTCTTCCACGATGGGTACGGCCATCTGCTGCCGAAAAACCTGCTTCTGCTCCTCCAGATGTTGAATGCGCCGCCGCAAAGCCATGATGTCGGGATGCTCCTCGGTATAGAGGGCCATCTTGCGACCGCCACGCATGTAACTCTTGTCGAGCATGGTCTGAATCTGCACCTGCAACTCGCTGATCTGCCGGTCGAGCCCCGAATTGGCGCTCGGTTCGGGAATCACCGGTTTGCTGGCAGGGCGTTCCGCAGCGGCTGGCGGTCGGGCTTCCTTCAATTGCCGCAGAATGACGTTGCGGCGCTCTTCCAGTTCCCGCACCCGCAACGTGCCATCTTCCAACTGTTTGGTGATGGAATTGAGACGCCCGTAATAGCCGCCGGTACCCTCTCCCGTGGGCAGGATGCCGGCGTTGCGACGCTTGAAGTCCTGCAACAGCGCTTCCGCTTCGGCCACCCGGGTTTCGTAGCCCTGAATCTGTTCGCCCAGAAACTTCTGTGCCGTGCGATCCCCGCCACCCGAGGGCGTTCCGCCCATCTCTCCCTTGGTCAGCATGTTCAGCAGAGTCTGCACCACTTGTTGGGTGATGCGGGGCTGGTGATAGGTGAAGGAGATGGTGTAGAGGTTGGGATTGCCCCGGGACGAGGTGAGGGAGACGCGGGTGCGCAGATCGGCGAGAACATCCTCGATTTCGGCGCGTTGCTTCACCATCAACGCCAGATCGGTCTCCTTGACCACCTGGAACAGGGTCTGCCGCTGCTGCAGGGTGGAAAGCAGCCGCCGCGCCTCCTGGGTGACATCCAACGGGGTGGTCATGTTCAGGTAGGGCTTCAACTCTCCCTGGGGATCCTCGATCAGCACCCGGGCCCGGGAGATATACTCATCCTCCATGAAATAGACCACGGTCCAGCTGATGACGCAAACGCTCCAGGCAATCAGAGCCATGTGCCATTTGTAACGTCCCACACCCCGCATCTGGGTGAGAACCTGAAAGGCGATTTCTCGAAAATTGAGTTCCTGCATGCCGGTAGTCGCGCTGGTCGAACATTTCCGTCACCACCGTATTCCCGCTGAGCGGATGGCTCGTCGAGACGATTGGCACGGTCAGGGATTTCTTCAGAAAAAGGGTATTATAGACATTTCCACCCTGGGAGTATACCTCCCGCCCGGAGCGAGGAGCCGTGGCCGGGATGAATCATTCCAGGCGACGCGGGCCGGTGGCCCCCCTGCCGAACAAAACCACCTCCACGGAATGGATCAAGACCAGCAGATCGAAAAAGAGACCCTGGTTCTTGACGTAGTAGAGGTCGTAATAGAGCTTCTCCACCGCATCCTCGACCGAGGCCCCGTACCCGTAACAAATCTGAGCCCAGCCGGTGATGCCCGGTTTGACCCGTAACCGCTCCCGATAATAGGGAATGCGTCCGGCCAGAATCTCCACGAATTCCGGACGCTCCGGGCGCGGCCCCACCAGGCTCATCTCCCCTTTCAGGACATTGAAGAACTGCGGCAGCTCATCGATCCGGGTCTGCCGCAAAACATGTCCCACCCGGGTGATACGCCGGTCGTTGCGCTGCGCCCATTGGGGACCGGCCCCTTCGGCGTCGGTGTGCATGCTGCGAAACTTGACCACCTTGAAAACCCGCCCGCCGTAGCCAACCCGTTGCTGGGTGTAAAAAACCGGTCCCCTGAAACCGCTATCCACCCAGATGGCCAGGACGGCCAGCAACATCAACGGCCAGGTTATTCCGATCAGAAACAGGCTGACAACCACGTCGAAGAACTTTTTGGACAGCTCCTGCAACAAATTCCGCTCCAGACCGTCGGAATGGAAGATCCACCATTGGGGGTCGAGAAGATCCATGCGAATGACCCGATCCGCCTGTTCGAAAAAGCCCAACAGGTCGACCGTGCGCACACCCCGCATTTTGCAGTCGAGCATCTGCTCCATCAGCTCCCGGGGCAGGATGTCCACATCCGTCAGCACCACCAGATGCACCCCCTGGGTCTTGACCACTTCATTCAACGTGGAGCCACGCAGCACCTTCTCCGCCGAAACCCACTCCAGCTCACCCGGAATGGGCAGGAAACCGATGATACGGTGCTCCTTGACGGACTGCTGCTGAAGGGCGTTTTCCAGAAAACGGGCCTGCTCTCCCGCGCCCACCACCAGGATGCGTCGTCGCAGCAGGTCCATGTCCAGAACGAATTTGACGAACAAGGCCCGATTGAGCATCACCCCCATCAGGGCCAGCAGAAGGGTATAACCGAAGGCGCCACGACCGATGAAGAGGTGGGGAAACACGTAGAACAACAGGCTCATGGCCACGATGCCAACCACGAAGCTGAGCAGAATGCCCAGGATCTCTCCCGCCTGACCGTTTTCCATCAGGTGCTGGTAGCGCCCCATGGCGGTCATCGACAGAATCATCACCACGGCAAAGAAGAGCGCCCGAGGGAAGAGGCCCCCGGAATGCATTTCGTCGGGATGGGCCTGATCCAAAAAGCGGATGGCCACCCCGCCGTAGATGGAAGCGATGAAGATCAGCGTTTCCATCGCCAACAGCAGCAGTGACCAGCGGGCGATGTAGTGCTTGAAAATACGGATCATCTCGTTCTGCCAAAGCTTTCGTGGCAAGGCAACCTGCCGGACTCGACCCACCCGTTCCGGATCTGAGCCCATTAAAGTACCGAAATGGCGTCAGATTGCAACAGGAATGTGGAAAGCCATAACGACTCCACTATAATGGTCCCGGAATTCGGGCGGTGTGGAGCACTCCGGGCGCATCCTGAAACAAGAAGGCGCGGAGAAAACTCACTTCATGGTAACAGATATAGATAAATAATCAATAAGAAAAATAAATGGTAACTATTCAGACCCCTGCCCGGAGCGGCATGATCGTGTCAACGGCAAAGGAAAAGTCTCAGGGGTGCCCCCTGGACCCCATGGGGTTGAAACGTCAACAGCAAAAGGAAAAGTCCCAGGGCGCTGCCCTGGACCCGTCGGGGGGGATAATCCCCCCCGAACCCCCGTATGTCTGAACAGATACAATAAATGGGTATAAAGAAACCGGGCGGTATCCGGTTATTATCACACCGAAGGTCGGTTTCCATCCGGAAAAACCATCACCGGCAGCCACTCGCGCGGTATTCCCAACAAACACTCTGACGGATACTTCCATGCCCTGGATCAAATCGGGTTTTCGCGCCTTCATCCCATCCCTGACCTGGCAGGTGGCCCCGCAAGTCGCCGAACTGGTCCGACGCCAGCCGTCATCGGCCCGCATCCTCGATCTGGGGGCCGGGGGACGCCTCATCGACAATCGGGTGATCGGCGTTGACTTCCAACCCTTCCCCAATACCCGTGTGGTGGCCGACATCGAAACCTTGCCGTTCGCCTCGGCATCCATCGATCTGATCATCGCCACCGGGTTGCTGGAACATGTACGAAATGTCGAAACCACCATTCAGGAATTCCACCGGGTCTTGAAACCGGGGGGACTGCTGCATGTCGAAGTGCCTTTTTTGCAGCAATACCACGACGACCCCATCGATTGCCGCCGCTTCACCCGCCCCGGTTTGGTGCTGTTCCTGGAGCAAAACGGATTTTCCTCGCAAAAGAGCGGGTGCCACATCGGTCCAACCGTCGCCTGGATCACCTTGACGGCTTATTACCTCGCTTTGTGGTTCGAAGGCCCCTCCCTGGTTTCCAGAATCCTGTCCAACGCGGTCTTCCTCATCTTGTCCATCGCATTGTTTCCGCTCAAATACCTCGACAAGCTGCTGCTTGGCAGGACAAACGGACATCGTTTGGCCTTCGGCGTCTTTTGCACGGCGACCCGGTCATCTACGGACCATTCGTCACCGCGTTGAACAAAGCCGCGAGTTCAGCCACCTGCTGCCGGCGGGAAAAACGCTGCCAGGTCGAAGCCTCCCCATGCCTGGCCGTCCCGTTTTTCACCTGCTCCAGAAAGGTCAACAAGGCGTTTTCCATGCCCGGAGCGTCGTGCATGTCCGTCGGCGTTTCAAAATCCATCTGCCGAAGCAGGGCTGCCGAATCACTCTGTGGCGGGACAAAAGGCAAGAGCGGTTTGCCCACCCTCAGGTATTCGAACAATTTGGCCGGGATCAAGTGTCCAAAATGGCTGCCCTGCAGCAACAACAAGGCGTCCACCTGCATCATTTCCTGCAAGGCCTGCCGATAAGGCAACGGGGGTTCCACACGCACGAAGGAGGAGACCTCGTAGCGCCGTATCAGATCCTGCACATATCCCCCCTCTCCCGTAGCGCGAAATATCACCTCCAGCGAGGCCGGTCCGATGACCCCGCGGACATGCAGCCGATGCAACACCTCGATGAAGGTGCAGGGATCCCGATCGTTAAGTCCGGGATAGAGTTGTCCGCTGTGCAACAGCACCAAAGGTGATCGGGGGGCGCGAGGGGAGGCGGTCGGCAGATTCTCGAAATCCTCCTCGTCATAGCCATTGTAGAGCAGGGAAAACCGGTCCCGGGGCAATTCGGGATAACGTTCGCGGTAGAGGTTCAACATACCCGGAGTGGTGACGGTCAGGCGGGCGCAACGATGAACCATGGCCCGTTCCAGGCGCACGAAGGCTTTTCGAGTCAGGGGATCGTCGGGAAAGGTGTCGATGCACATGGCATCCCGGCAATCGGCCACCCAGGGAATGCCGGTCAGGCGGTGCAGAGTGAGTGCAATCAGATGAGAGGTGGCGATGGGATAGGACGACCAGATCACCTTGGGCCGGTGACGACGGATCAAGGCCAAACCGGTTGGCACCGCACCCAGCCACCAGGAAGCCCAGCGGTCCGGCAGCGCGGTGAGTCGCAGATAGCGGCCTTTGAAAGAGAGGTGCCGGGCACTGTCCAGGGCAAAGGCTCGGGAAACGGAAACCGAGGCGGGAATTTCACCCATCTGTTCCGTGCCGGTACAACCGTAGGCCCGCGGATGGGCGCTCAACACCACCGGTTGCCACTGGTAGTCCGGCAGATAACGCACCGCCTTCAGGGTACGCTGAATGCCGCTCAGTCCCCGGGCGGGCGGAAAATGAAAAGCCACCATCAACACGGTTCGCGCCGTTTCGGTCGCCATGGTTGGTTTCATCTTCCAGAAAGCGGTTTTGTCGTTCCGGAAGCCGGCGTCGGCTTTCGGGGAGGATCAAAGATGGAGACAAACGGCGCCGGGCCGTTTTTCGACCGGCCCGGAACCACATCCGGCGGAGGAGCCGTCTGTACAGCCTTTTTCACCGCCAGATACAGAACAACCATTACGGAGGTCATGTGGTAGGGAACATCGAAATAAGCCATGCCGAGGAACGCTCCCGCCACGGCGTACCCGATCAACGAATTTTGCACCATCGAGGCCAGATCCTTGGCCCATACGAGATCGGGTCGTGATCGCACCATGCGGAGGATCCTTCGGCCCAGAAGGAAGGCCTGGACAAACAGCAGAATGAAAAGCGTAAACCCGGGAATTCCCTGTTCCGCCAGAACTTCGAAGTAGATGCTGTGGGCATCGTGTACCTCTTTGACCGGGGCATAGAGATCGAAGTTGGCTTTGGTGAAGGCCGAAAAACCCGCACCCAGGATGGGTCGATCCGCCACCAGGTTCAGTGCGAAAAGCCAGGAGTTGATGCGTCCGCTGACCGAGGCGTCCTCGGCAACGACCTCTTCCTGTGAAAACATGGTGATGCCCAGCATGCGTTCCTGCCATTTTTCCGGCATGAAAACAAAGCCAAGCTGGGCAACGATGGCCAGAATGAAAAGAATCGAAAAGCGCCGGTTGGTCTTCCACACCATCGACAGCCCCATAACCATCAAGCCTACCAACCCCCCTCGGGAGTAGGTGCCGATGATGGTCACCAAATTCAGGAACATCACCACCAGCATGCCTATTTTATAGATCGGTTTGTCCAGCCTCAGGTAGACATAGTAGAGGAGCGGCATGGCCATGAGGATGGCCAGGGCCATGGTGTTGTTGTCCCCGAAAAAGCTGTCGTCCGGTCCGTAAACGTGATAGCTGCCACCATACAGGAGGGTGAACAGTCCTCCTTTGACCCCCCAGAACCCCAAAGAAAGGGCAATCACCCAGACCAGGGCTTCGATCCATTTCCTATCCCGAATCACCAGAAGGGTGACGAGAATCATGGCCTGGATCTTCATGGTGCGCTGCCATTCCCAAAGCGCTTTGCCACTCAAGGCAAAATAGGTGGTTAGACAGATCCAAAACACGAAAAACAACCAGGTAATGGTAACGTTAGTTATTGGAATCTTTTTCGCAATATCTTTGGCGAAAAAGATTCCCAAAATGGTTGCAATAGCCACAATATAGTTGAAGCGGAACTCATAGGCGAAGCTCCAGGTCAGTCGATGCGGATTCATGTAGCTGATCCAGGTCCACATCAACAAACCGATCTGTGGCCGCATGAAACAGATTGGCAACATGGCGAAAATGAACAGGGTCAGAATGATATCCCTCATGCCTTCCCATCCCGCAGTCGAAACAGCCGCTGATACAACGCCTCATACCCGGCCACGCTGACCTGCCAGGTTCGCTCCCGGACCACCTGATCCCGAGCCTGGCGACAGATCTGCGGCCAGGAGGCCCGATCGGCGATCCGCCTGATCAGACAATCCGCCAGCGCGGCGACATCGTCCGCCGGAAACAGCCACCCGGTGGAACCGTGCCGGATCAATTCCCGGTGACCGGAAATATCCGAAGCCGCCACCAGCTTGCCGCTGGCCATGGCCTCCAGGGGTTTCAGCGGGGTGACCAGCTCGGTGAGACGAATGGCCTGTCGGGGATAGACGAAGATCTCGATCCGATCATAGTAGCGACCCACCTCCTGATGCGCCACCCGTCCCGGAAGAATAACCGACTCCTGCAAACCCAGCACGGCAACCTGACGACGCAGGGCCTCCTCTTCCGGACCACCCCCCACCAGGAAGAGCCGGGTGTCGGGCAGAACCCGCAACAGCGCCGGCATGGCGGCGATCAGGGTATCCAACCCTTCGTAGGCATAAAAGGAGCCGATGAAACCCAGGGTGGCGCCACGACGGGAAGGATCCGCATCCGGCATGGCCCGTGGCGGAAAAGCCTCCACATCGACGCCGTTGGGAATCACCACCAGACGCTCCGCATCCAGCCCCCCCCGCGAAAGCACCTCCTCTTTCAGCCCCTGACAGATGACCGCCACGCCCTGGGCCCGTCTCAAGACATGGGTCTCCAGGGCCCGGGTCAGGCGATAGCGCAAATCCCCTTGCCGACAGGTGCCGTGGCTGACCGCCGCATCCTCCCAGAAGGCCCGGATCTCGTAGACCACCGGAATGCCTTGCGCGGCCCCCAGAGCCGCCACACCGTTCAGCGCCGGGGAGTGGGCATGGATCAGATCCGGACGGCAGAGCGGAATCACCTCCCGCAGGCGGCGCTTCATGGCCCGGATATCCAGCAGGGGCTTGAGCCAGTCGTTGCCGGTTCGGGGGGCGGGGGTGCGCAGAAAGGTGAACTCCCCCACCGTCTCTTCGAGCCGGTCGCCGCTGTTCTGCCGGGGACCGGTCAGCGCCGTCACCTCCCATCCCAGACGACGCTGTTCCCGCAGAATGGCGGCGCTGCGAAAGGTGTATCCGCTTTGCAGGGGCAGGGAGTGGTCGAAAAGGTGCAGAATGCGCATCAGTCGTAACCCAGTATGGAGCGAAACAGAGTCTCCTGACCCCGGGTGGTGGCCTGCCAGGAAAAGTGTTCGGCGTGACGCCGCACGGCTGCCCGATCGGTCGGGGTGGCCAGCCAGCGCCGACAGGTCTCCACCAGGGCTTCGACGCTCCGTTCGGGCCAAAGGTAGCCCGCATCGGGGCTGTTGACCACCTCCGGCGTGCCCCAGACGGGGGTGGCCAGCACCGGGGTGCCGCAAGCCATGGCTTCCAGCAGCACGTTGGCCCAGCCTTCCCGATCGGAAGCCAGAACCAGGGCATCCGCGCCGTTGAACCAGAGCGGCATGCGTTCCCTCGGTTGCAGGCCGGCGAAGCGCACCCGATCCGCAACACCCAGGCGAAGGGCCAGTTGTTCCAAAGCTCCCCTTTCGGGCCCCTCCCCCACGATGACCAGATGAACTTCCGGCAGAAACGGCAGCGCCCCGATCACCAGATCGTGACCCTTGCGCGCCACCAGATGACCGGCGGAAAGCAGCACCGTGCCGTGCAACCCCAGCTCGCGACGCAACATCACCCGATCCATCGGGCGGAAGTGGTCCGGATCGACCCCGTTGCGCAGAACCGTGATCTTGTCCGCAGCCATGCCCAGATCGATCAGCGCCTCCCGCAGGGCCTGGCAGACCGTGATGACCGCCGCCGCCTGCCGGCCCGCCCAGAGGATACGGCGGCGTGGCAGCGGATCGCGAGGAATCAGGTTGACATCGGTGCCCCGGGCGGTGATGACCACCGGAACGCCCAACCTCTGGCCCAGAAGCGCCGCCGCAACGCCGTCCGGGTAGAAATAGTGGGCATCGATCAGTTGAAAATCGTGGCCTTCGCGACGTACCTGCCTCACACTTCCCCAGGAGGCCGCCGCCAGGGTCCAGGGGGTCAGGTGCATGCCTATCCGGGGAATCACCAGGTAACGGGGGTGGCTGATGCGCAGACCGTGGCGCTCTTCGAAACGGGGCACCCGGCAGAAGGCGCCATACCGACCGAACCGTTCCGAAGCCAGGGGAAACCAGGGTACCGGCGCCACCACCCGACTCTCCACCCGGCCACCGGCCAGCAGATGACGCAACCGCTCTTCCACGAAAAGCCCGTGCGCGGGCTGTTCCCGATTGGGAAACAGGGTGGAAAAGGTCAATATCTTCATGCAGGCTCTTTCGATGCGGGTCTTTGCGGCGCGGTACAGTTTAGCATCCCGCTTGCTTTCCGGTAAGACGCCATTTACAAAAAAAGAGACGGCGGGCCAGAAGGGGATTTTCCGACCTGCGTCATTTTCAGTCACCTCCAGCCAAGGAACTCCCGTGACCTCCTTTCACGACCTGCTCTGCTGCCCCTCCTGCCGCGGCGCGCTCTCCATCTCCCCGCAAAGCCTCGATTGCCCGACGTGCGACACCCGCTACCCGGTGGTGGACGACATTCCCATCCTGATTCGCGGCATGACCCCCGAAAACCTGGAAAGCCGTTTCACCCGTTATTGGGACTCCACCGCCAAGGCCGATCTTTACGACCGCAAGGTGGAAGGCGGCGACGATCCCTTCGGCGTTTACAATCATGAGTCGGAACTCTACGGCATCACCGCCCTTTGCCGCACCGAAAACCTCGACCTGGTGCTGGACGCCGGTTGCGGCAACGGACGCTTCATGGCCGGCCTCGGCCCGGAAAGTCTCGCCGTGGGTTGCGACGCCTCCCTCAACCTGTTGCGCATCGCCCGCGCCAAGGGTCGGGGCGCCTTCCACGTCTGTTGCGAACTCGAACACCTGCCCTTCCGTAACGACGCCTTCGGCAGCGTCATCAGTTGCCGGGTGCTGCAACATCTGGTGGAACAGGAGCGCGCCGTCAGCGAAATGGCCAGGGTGGTGCGACCCAAGGGAGATCTCATTCTCCAGGTATACAATACCTGGAACCTGAAGACAATATACAAAAATATACGCATGTCACCCATGCGAAAGGTATTCAACTGGCCCTTTCGCAAGCTCTTCCGCTCCATGTCCCCCTTCGACGACTGGGGCCTGGATTACGACCGCTACAACAGTTGGGTCGAACTCTCCCGCTGGATGAGCCGTTCGGGACTGCAGCGGCTGAGTGGACGCGGCGTCGGTTTCGGTTATCACAAATACTTTTTCCAGCCCTTCTATATCGATGCCGTGCTGCGCAACCACGCCCCGAACTTCCTGAAGGGCTACTACCGCTTCTGCGCCGCTCTGGAGCGC
>JADGCJ010000101.1 GCA_015229045.1 Magnetococcales bacterium | reverse complement strand
AAAAACTCCGCCCGATCCTGCTCGGAGACCGTGGCCTGGTTTTGCCTGACCCACTTGCCCCACTCGGCTTCGGCCAGAGGGCCAGAAAAAATCGGCCTGACAACCGTTTCCGACTCCACAATCACCGGTACCGGCACCCCGATCCCCATGCGTTGCAACTGCATCTCCGCCATCTCAATCTCGGCGGCTGAGAGTGGTCGTGCCTCCAGCTCCAACGTCTTGCGATGCTCCGCCTTAATCTGTTCCTTCTTCTGGTCCAAACGGAGAATCTTCGCCTTCATTCGCCGTTCGAGGCCAACATCCAACGCATTGCCGATGTAGGGTTTCTTGTTGCCATCTCGCTCGGCTTCACAGATGTAGCGCCCGTCCATGGCATATATCCAGACCCGAGAACCGTCGCGGATGTCATACCGTACCCGCACTTTATTCTCGTTGAACTCAGTCAATTCTTTGGAAAAATAGGTCATCTTCCAAAAAGTGATCTCTCCCCGACGCACGGTACACTGGCGCTCGGGCCTAAATTCATGAATCAATTCGGCATCGTCCAGTAATACTGGTTTCCACCCCTCGGCAACTTCTCGTTGCCACATTTCGTTGGGCGTCATATGCCGTTTCTTGCCGGTTATCGGGTCGGTGATCCTGGGTAAAGAGCGGTGATAATGCCCGGTGTTGTAGGCCACCATGGCTTCCTGAAGGAGCTGGATCAGCTCTGCCCAAACCGGCAACCGCACCTTGCCCGCCTTGATCTTTTTCAACATATACCGGCGCAATTCCGGATCTTTGATGCGTTTGCCGATAAAAGTGGGCATCTTTTTCGCTGCCTCGATCAAAATGGTCTGATGCGACCGCTCGATCACCCCGCCCGCTTGCGAGTTGTACGGTTGGGGATGGTACACCTCAAACCCGAGGCGCTGTGCCATGCCGGTGACCGGATCTTCCATCATGATATTTTTCGCCCCGCGCCCCCGATCCCACTGGAGAACAGCCATTATGCCGCCGGTCTCGACCGCCATGCAGATCGCATCCACAACCACCTCGGAAGATTCAGAAAACCCTACCGAAAACCCCAGCCAGCGCCGGGTGCGGATGTCGAGAATATTGGTCACCTCCGGCACAAACGGCTTGCCGGTTTCCGGATGCGCGACCAGGGAATTCCAGGTGTGTCCGTCGCCGTTCATGACGGATCCCGGCACCAGCATCGATGTGTCCCGGCGAATGAAGGGCATGACACCCCGTAAATCCTTGGCCAACACTCGCCCGCGTATCGCCTCGATGGCCCCGACGCGCGTCGATAGATACCGCCGCGCCTGGTGGTAGGTAGGGATCTCGCCCCGGCCCTGCTCGGCAAGCTGTTTGATGCACGCAACGATGGTGGGTTTGTGCGGCTTGCGATACACCCGCAGAAAGCGTGCAGCCCACTCCGGCTCACCCAGACGTTCTTTGGGCTGCGGGGCCAGGGCCGTGATGCCGCGCCCCTTCGCTGCACACCAGCGCTTCAAAGTGCGCACTGACAGCTCGCCCCGCTCTCCGGCCTTGCCCAAGGCCACCGGCAAAGCCATCTCAACAGGCTCCGGCAGCAAATCCGCTTTTGCTATCTCCACGGCTTCGAGGATCGCCTTGTTCATCGACCCCTCGCTCTGCGCCAACGTTTCCAGCCAGCGGAGTATGGTTAAACGGGCATCCATTTTCTTTCTCTGCCAATCCTTCAAATCTCTTGCTGCTGGTATAGCCAGGGCTTTTGCCGGTGCAGCGATCATTGCCTGGTTTTCTGCCTTCCTGGCCCGGCGCAAGCCCTCCATGGCCAGGGCTTGCTGGGTTTCGGGAGGAAGAGAACTGCGGTGGTATTCCAATCCTTTGCCGACCGTTTTTTTGCGGGATTGCCACCCTTCTCTTTGTGCCATCTCCCGCACATTTCGCTCAGATCCAGGCAATCCCGGCAATCCGGCCAACTCCTGAGCGGAATACCAGAGCTTGGAGATGTCGAGGAGACGAAGAGGCGACATGGGTTTTCGTTCAGCCGCACTGCATCCGGGCATGCAGCCTTTCCGTCACGTTCCGCATGGCTTCCTGGACCTGATGTGGCTCCCACGCCACGGTTTTGGGCGCCTGCAAAATGCCGATCGCATACTCACCCAAAATGCCAAGCGCAATTTCCGCCTCCACGGCATCCAGAGGCAGGGTGATGACGGATTTGTTGCCGGTGGAGGGGGCGCCCTCCGAAAGGTTATCAGATTGGGAATCTTCAGCCTCAAGCGTTTCCTCGGATTGATCCCCGCGGTCTCTCCTCCCTTTCCTCTCGATAGACACACCTGTTTTCAAAGCTTCAATCTGCTTGCGCTCGACTTCGGGGGTGATAGAGCCGTCAGCCATCGCCTGCTGATAAACCTCCTCGGGGAGCTGCATGATTTCGTAGAGGGTGTACCAGTGCGGAGGAAAAAACGCGCGCATGCGCGCGTTTTTGAACCGCTCGCTCTCGCCGATCTGAATCATTTTGCGAATGGTCGGAGCCGTAAAGATCAGACTCTCCTGGAGAATTTTCCACTCCTCCCTTTCAAGCGTTCCCTTGGCCTCGGCCAGCAGTCGGCACGTCGCCAAAATGCTGTCCACGCTGGCTGCATAGGATTCTGTAATCCGCTTTTGATACCAACCAGCCTTGCCGCTCAGTTCGACAGTTTTGGTTTTGGAGATGATTTCACCCTCGATCACGACTGGTTCTTTTTGTGGTTCGATCATATGGGTATCCGCCTTTTGTCGAGTTGTTCACGATGATCTTTCTTCCATGCTTCCACATTATCATGATCATAGAGCCTGGTCCTTCCCTTCATCTCTGACGGTGGGCCAATACCCTGTTTATTCCAGAGAAACAGGGTATTGACCGACCTTCCAATCAGGGCGGCTGCTTCCGTGGTTGTGAGGAGTTGCGATTTTTTCATTGTGTGCATAAACCTAATGGGTATAATCTCCACCGCGATGAGACGCCATCGCTCACTGAACAACCAACCCTCCGAGAGCTTCCTTTCATGAAAAAAGACAACCATGATGACACGGATCACAAAATCCTATCTCTTGTGTATGTACAAACAGCCTTGCTCAGGTCTCTTGCCGTTTCTGGGGCGCTAAAGAAAGATGATTTTATTCAGCAACTGATGGGCGCTCGATCAAATCTGCAACGCCATGGTCTTGAATGCGCGATTCCAGCGTTTGATGATCTATGCGATTCCTTTGTTCATGTGTTTGACACCGGCAGGACCAGCCAGTAGGTACCAACCACCCATCTGCACCCCGCCCGCCATCCGGGCGGGGATCCATTTCCACTTGAAAGTCATGTCCATCTGCGGTCACGTTCTCCTTCAACTTGTGGCATTCACAACCGAAGCTGTTAGGTACCACGAACCGTTTTCCCTGCGTGTTTTCCATGTCAATTCACCCTCATCCTGTTGTTATTATCATCCGAGCCCAAAATGCTCTCACCCATATCCAAAGTAGCGACAATCTTCAGCATCATTTGGCGTTCATCCATTAACCGCAGATTCAACCGTAGGCCAAAGGCGAGTATTGCCTCCGCGATCCTGCCCTGGTCGCTGGCGTCGGCACTCGCCTTTAAGTGCCGATCCACCAACGCCCCCATTTCCAGCAAAAACGCTTCAAACCCCGTGGTGTCGTCCATACTCCTCCTCAAAGAGCGCTTGGCGCTGGCGTTTGGCATTCTCCTCGATGGTCAGGAGGTGACCAATCTCCGCAAAATGCGCCTCTTGTCTGGTGACGACCAGACAACCGGATTTTGCCGCGATCCACTTCAGGAACTCCGGCCCGGCTGCCTGCGTGATGGCCGGCAGCCATTCGGCGGGGAAGCGAACCAGTTTGAGCCGTGGATCGGTTCTTTGCCGGGTCATAGCGTCCAGGGTGCTGCGGGCAATCTCCATCCCCACACCATGTCCCAGGCGTTTGACCACCAGATCGCGCCCGCCACCCTGGATCATGCACTCGGTCAGTACTTCTCTGATTTCCTTGGCAATGTTCAGCCCGCCAAACTCCTTGCTCGACGCAGCGGGAATCGTCATGCCCTGCAAAACATCCTTGTCTTTGCGCTCCATTTCATTCTCCTTTTGATTCTCAGTGGTGGAGGTGTTACCCTCTGTCACGCCGGATGGGGTAAGGTCTCCCATGCCGACGGATGGGACTGTGAGTTGCATCGTAGCGGCTTGGCCAGATATCCCAGGGGTCCATCCCCAGGGCTTTGGCGATGATCTCTTGTGCGGCAGGGTAGGGGTTTCTCAAGGCCAGTTTGACCGTACCTGGGGAATACCCTGCATCAATCGACAGTTGCCGCAGGCTGATCTTGTTCATGATCAACGCGGCACGGATCTCCAACCGGCTCCAGTCCCGGCCTTTTTGCCCCTTTCGGGCTTTTTTTGGGGTTTCGGTGATGTCCATGGGAAGGGTTATAGCACCCAAATAAACGCATATCAACCCAAATAAACGCATCCGATTCCTTTTTCTTGTGGTTTTTGCGTTTATATGGAAAAGTTTACATGAAAACAATACATTCGGAAGAATCGGACGATGAAGAAGCAGATCAAAGCAATCATCCGATTCGCGATGAAAGAATCGGACGATTCCCGAATCGCATGAAACAGGCGATTGGCAGCGAGAAAACACGCTCATTTGGACGCAGGTCTGGTCTTTCTGAAACCGTAATCAGGAAATATTTAGGTGGAGTGACTTTTCCCTCCCTAGATAGACTGGATGCTATTGCCAAGGCGGCCAACGTCAATCTTTTATGGCTGGCTACGGGCGAGGGGCCGATGCGGCCTGGGGATGCGGCCCCAGCGCAGCCTGCCAAAGGCAGCATACCTGGGTATCCGGAGATAACGGTGGAGATGGTCTTTAAGGTGACGGCGGCAATTGAGACTTTCTTTGTCAACCAGAACAAGGACATTGTCTCCGGAAAATTCCATAAACTAATCTTGTTGATTTGTAAGCGCTTAGTTGATAAGAAGAGGAACGACAACTCATCAGATCCATTTGTAAATATACATGAATCTGATGAGTTTAAAGAGACGGTGGAACTGTTTGAGTATACAAAATTATAAAGATTGGCACGACTTGCAAGGGAAACTTACCGGCTGACTTTGGTCAGCAACGTCTCTTTTGCGAGGTGCCTTATGACAGACAATTGTGAAGAAATCCATCCACTTGTAGCAGGCATGGCACGGGACAAAACCCCGATCCAACCGTCAAATCACCCACCGTCACCGCCAAAGCCAAGAAGCAGACAAAACATGCTGGCCATCCTGGCCGTGGTGGCCAGCATCGGTGGCGGCTGGACGTGGCACCATGCCTGGGAGGCGGGGCAGCCTATTACCCAGACGCAAGTCCGCGAACTGAGCGCCCTGGTGGCCAAGGCAGCGCAGTCACAAAGGCGCAGCACACAGGCCGTGTGGGCGGATATCCATGCCTACCTGGATGTAAGGAGAGCGGAAAATATCAAGAAGGGGGATATGGATAAGGCCAGGACGCTGCTATTGGCCCGCATCCGGTAGATATCGACCACACCCTCGACACAACAGAAGTGGCGTCCGCCACCAGAAACTGACAATAACCTGCCCAATCTGGGTCCAGAATAAATCAATATTTGACCATGCTTGGGCTATTTTTGATAGGATTTGATCATTCGCATGGTTTGGCACTAAACCCAAAAAAATCACCGTAACATTGCGAAGATGCGCGGTTTTTTTATTTCTTATTCTCTTTCTCGTGGTGCCAGAATAAACACTCCCCCACAGGATCAAGACCACCGAATCCCAATTGCAGTTGGCCAAAAATGCCATTGCCGAGGCCGGGGTGAACCTGGGGTCGGCCTTTCTGCCCGCCATCGTCGCCGCCTCCAAGGGGGTCGCCTCCCTGACTCACGGACTGGCGGATCTGGCGGACCGGTTTCCGGTGTTGTCCGCCGGTGCGGTGTCGGTCATGACCGCCTTCGCCGGTTTCGGCGCGCTGCGGCTGGCCTGGAGTCTGATGCGGGCCCAGGTGGTCGGGCTGATCGCCGAAATGGGTGCGCTGGCTGTCGCGGCGGGACGACTGGCGTTCACCCCCATCGGCGCGGTGCTGACCGCCGCCGGGATCGCGGCCTATGCCTTTTCCAAGGCCACCGAGTCCGCCGTGCCGCCCCTGTTGGAAAACGCCGCCGCCCTGCGCAAGAACCGGGAAGCGGCCCAGGAGAAGATCAAGACCCTGGTAGAGCTTAAAGCTACCCTGGAGAGCACCAAGGCAGGCAGCAAGGAGCATCTCGAAGCGGAAGAAAAACTGGCCAGCCTGCTGCCGGAGGCCAACCTCTCGCTCGATGCCCAGGGCCGCATCATGGCCAAGGTGGGTGATGCCGCTGAAAGTAACGCCGGGAAGCTCGACCGCTTCATCGGTCAGCTCAAAATCCGCGACCGTTTCGATCTGGCTTCGCAACTGGAGACCCAGGCCAAGGCTTTGCGGGAGACCCGCAAGGAGCTGGACGCCTTCCAGGAGAACATGGCGAAACGGTATGGCGCCACGGGCGGAACCCAGTCGCCTGCCCAGAAGAACTGGCAGCAGATCGACCGCCTGAATGGCACCCTGGAGAAGAACAAGGTCACCGGCAGCGAGCTACGCCGCACCCACGAGGAGGTGGCAGCCTCCATCAACAAGACGATGCAGGAGGCCAAGAAAGCCGGACTCTCCGTGGAAGCATTGGGAGAGGCGATGGATGGCATCCATGCCGATCCACAAACCAAAGAGCAGATCGTCACCCTGTTCCGGGCCATGACCAATGATGCCGGTTCTGCCACTGGCAAGGTCGTCACCCTGGCCGACAGCTTCAAGCAGTTCTCGATTGCCATCTCCGGTCCGGTGGCGGCGGCGAAAAAGGGTCTGGTGGATGCCATCGGTGCCGCCGATCTGCAGCTTGGAAAATACAACGAGGCCCTGGTGCTGCACCGGGGGAAACTCAAGGATGCGGTGGATGACGAGACCAAATCCTGGAAAGCCCTGGTCGATGCCGCCACGTCGGCTTTCGAGACCACCACCACCGCCCTGGACGAGCAGTTCGCACGACGCCGCGCCCGCTTTCAGTCCGAAGTGGATCTTTATCAGGCCACGGAACACAAACGCTCGTCGTTCATGATCGAGCAGGCGAATCAGGAGGCCGAGGCCCGGAAGTTCTCCCAGCAGGCCATGCTGCAGGCGACCAACGCTTTTGTGATCGAGGAGACCAACGCCAGACTGACCGCAGCCCGGCATTACCAGACCGAGGCGTTGGCACTGTCGCAGAGGGAGTACCAGACCCGCATCGACAATGCCAAACGGTTGGGGCTGGATGCCACCCGCATCGACGAGGAGCGGCTGCAATCCCAGCGGCGCATCCTGGAGAAGGTCGAATCCGCCTACCGGCAGAACATCGACAAGCTGATCGCCGAAGAGATGCGCCATCGGGATGCCGCCCGGCAGTTGGCCGAGCAGAGGAAGGATTTCAACGCCTCGGTGGCCGACCGCATCCAGGGGATCGCGGAAAAAGGGATGGACCCGGTCCAGCTCTATGCCGCCCGCCAACGGCGCATTGCCCAGGAACAGACCCAGGCGGAAGCCGCCCTGCGGGAGGGAAACTACGAAGCAGCCCGCAAGCATGCCGACAAGATGATCGCCCTGGCCGAGCAGACCTCAGAGGCAGTGCGGGTCGGCAACCAGGAGGTCATCGGCGCGAACGAAGCCGCCACCCGCTCCATCGCCCAGATACAGAAGGCCGCGCAGATCGAAAACCAGGCCTTTCAGGAGGAGAGCAACGCCCATCAGGCTGCCGCCGACAGCCTGCAGAAAAAATCCGCCGCCGCAACCGATGCCCTGGCCAGAGTCCGTCAAGCGGTCCAGGAGGTGGACGACGCCCTGGCCAGGGATCACACCCTGTTGATCAGTGCCAACATGGAAAAGATCCGCGCCGCCGGTACCGAAATCGACGCCCTGCTGGAGAAAAAAGAGCGGGTGGTGCAGATCAAGGCCGAACTCCAGGGTGGCGCAAACGCGCTGGATACCGTGGTCGGCAACGTGCTCCAGGGGGCGACCGGCAAGGTCCAGGCGAGTCTCGACGAAGTATCCCGCGTTTTTGCGAAGTTCAAAACCGAGCTTTCCGGCTGGCAACCGGAGGTGAAGGCTTCGTTCGACACGGTTTCTGCCACCGGGGCCATCGATGGTCTGCTGGCCAAGTTCCAGGAGTTCAAAACCACCGTCGCCAGCAGTCCGGTCCAGGTGCAGGCAGAGACCGGGCAGGCTCTTTCCGCAATCGAGGCGGTGCGCAGCAGCGTCGCGACGCTGCAGGACAAGACGATCACCATCAGCGTGGTCCGTCAGGAGACCGAAGCCCATTCCCAGGGAGGCCTTGCTGGTTTCGCCCGTGGCGGCTTTCTGCCCGGCTGGGGTGGCGGGGACAAGATCCGTGCTCTGCTGGAAGCGGGCGAATTCGTTCTCAACCGGCACGCCGTGCGGCTGTATGGCCTAAATCGGCTCCATGCCATGAACCAGATGAAGCTCGATCCTGCAGACCTTCCCCGGTTCGCTCAGGGTGGGTTGGTTTCTTCGTTCAGAATGCCCGCCATCCCCCGGTTCGAGTTCGGTGGCGTCGTGCGCCGGTTGGTGATTCCAACGATCCCGCAGGCGGCGTTGGCCGGTGGTGGTGCGGTCACGCCTTCGGTGGAGGGGGTGGTCAACCTCAATCTGACCGTGAACAACCGCCCGGAAGCCTCCCTGCGCGGAGACCGGGAGAATGTCCGCCGCTTCGTGAATGCCCTGCAGGAGATGCAACGGGGGATGCGATGAAACAGCTTGGCGATCTGATCTTGCCCGATTCCATCCAGTGGACCAACCGCTATGCCTGGGCACCGGTTGCCGTCGAGACCGTCCGCACCTTGGGCGGATCCCAGGTGGTGTGGTCGGCGCCACTGGTGGGTGGCCGTCCCATCGACCTGGAGGCGGCGGACGACGTGACTTGGCTCTCGCTCGGTCAGGTCCAGGCAATACACGCCATGGCCGTGCAGCCCGGCGGGGTCTTCACACTCACCTGGGAGGACGAGGAGTTCCAGCTGATGTTCCGCCATCAGGATCCGCCCGCGATCTCCTTCACCCCCATTCGGCCTCACAGCACGCTTTTCAACGGCATGATCAAGTTGATGGCCGTTTAACTACCACGCGATTTGTCCGTCACAGCGTTTTCACTATGGTTACATCAGACCGGATGGAGAAATGAACATGCCTATCGAAAGCCAGCAGATCCTTTTCATGAAGTCCCAGGTCGTCAGCGACACCGCATCCAACGGCGGGCGCATGTCCACCGTGGAGATCCCGGACGGCGTCAAGAACAACGTCTGGCCGGACGTGCCCGCCAGCGAGCGGACGACCGGATCCACCAAATACCGCAAGACCTTCCTCAAGATCGCCAGTCCCGACAATCTCATGCTGTACGACGCCAGGGTGTTCGTCGAAACGCCCACTCCTGGTGGGGACCGGGTGGTAATCTTTCAGGGCACCCAGACCGACACCCAGGGCAGCATGAATGCCACACCGCTTCTGTTCGGCTGCGGCACGCTGAACGCCAACGTCTCCATCGGCGCCACCACCCTCCAGGTGAATGTCGAGGCGCAGACCGATTGGATCTTCAATCCAAACCAGTTGATCCGCATCTCCAACAAGACCTCCGTGGCGGATCTCTCCGGCCAGGAGGAGTTTGTACGCATCAAGAACCTGCCGTCGGCAGTCTCCTGGAACGGCAATCTGGTGACCTTGACCCTGGCGGACGGCACATCCCTGGAGAACTCCTTTCTGGCCGCCAACACCCGGGTGGCTTCGGTCATGGAGTGTGGAGACCTCCGGGCCAGGGTCGATACTTGGGGCGTCTCGTCCGCCTCAGGCACCTATGGCGGCTGGAACGGCTCCGGCAGCGCGCCCGCAACCCTCACGGATCTGCGCATGGTCGATCACATCGCTGGCATCGAGCAGACCTGGACCATCACCTTCACCTCGGCGACAGATTTCACCTGCGCAGGCGACACGGTCGGCTCCGTCGGCACCGGAAGCAGAAACAGCGCTTTCTCGCCCACCAACCCGGACCACGCCAGACCGTATTTCACCTTGCCTGCCACTGGCTGGGGCGGCACCTGGGCCAGCGGCAACATTCTGTCGTTCAAGACCCATCCAGCGGCGATCCCCATTTGGGAGAAGCGGGTCATCCCCGCCAACACGCCGTCCTTGTCCGGCAATCGGGTGGTGGTGGCGATCTCCGGTGAGAGCGAATGAGATGGCCGAAGTCACCACGGAGTTGCAGATCCAGTTTTCCTCCTTCGATGACGAGATGCCCTTCGAGTTGGTCGTGGACGGGACCGACGAGGTCGGTTCCTCACCGGTGCAGGTCGCCTCCACCACGGATATCTCGGTCATCATGCGCGCCTTTGGTCTGGCCTCCTGGCAGGGGGCCATCAACGGCTTCGTACCGTTGCGCATGGTGACGCCGGGCAGAAAGCGGATCAAGGTCTATTGCCCGGCAGAGGTGATGTCCAGCATTCGGATCATCGTCGACAACGGCGAGACCACCTTCCGGGAGGTGCGGCGCGTCGAGCAGTACGTTACCTGGACGGAACCGATCCGTTATTACTTCGGCATGTCGCTGCGGGGCGACACGCCCAACACCCACTATCGTATCGATGTGACCGAGGAGATCGTCGAGACCCTGGTCAACAAGGCGGTGCTGATCGGACGCCGCTACGAGCCAATCGTCGAGGCGATCACCTGGACTGGCGAGGTGCGCAAGCGGCTGCGTTATCCGTATGACCATCCCGGTGTGGAGATCATCCAGCAGACCATATTCCGGGACAAAAGCGGCGCGGTGGTGCCCGCTCCTCAATATGACCCGGTCAAAGCGGAGTTTTTCACCGGGCAAGAGGCGTTCGGCGCTGTCGTGGTGCGCTACAGCCCCGGTTTCGCTTTGTACGAGATCCTCTACGACACCGGTCAACTGGTCGCCTCGACCCAGCTTTTCGAAGAGATGCAGCGCGCATGGATGTTCGGGGACATCACCAAGGCGGAAGTGCCGCCAGTGCGCCTGATCGCGCTCTCCGACCGCAAGGCCGTCACGGGATCCTTCGAGCGGAAGATCTGGCCGCAGGGGCTGATCAACGTCTCTTATGAGCTGACCAGCGCCTCGTCCGCCATTTATAACCAAGCGCAAGACACCTACTGGGCCGATCCGAATAATATCAACCCGGTCGGAACCGGAAGCGGCGACTCGGGCAGCACCAGCACCTCCACTACCAATCAAACCAGCACGACGGAAAATTGGACAGAAATCCCCGGCACCAGAGAAACCATGATGAATCGGCTCTATCTGGATCCCAATGACCCGAACGCCTACGTGGATGTGGAACTGGTCACCTATCTTGAATGCCG
>JADGCJ010000100.1 GCA_015229045.1 Magnetococcales bacterium | reverse complement strand
CCGTTACCCCCCGGCGCATCTCGCCCAGCATCTCTACGTAGCGTAGCAGAATGATGGTGTCGGTGATCGAAGAGAAATGGGATTCGGTAACCGATGGCCCCCCCATGAGCGTGGCGGTGGTGGCCGTGAACATCCCCGGAATCTCCCGATGCTTGACGAACGAGGCCAGACTGATCATGAATTCCCGGAATCCCCGGTTGGTGCCCACCCGTTCCATGGCCGACACGCTGTCCACCGCCACCCGGTCCGGTTTGAAACCATCGATCTCCCGCTTGATGGCGATCAGGTGATCTTCCAGACCAGCGCTTTCCGGGTAGGCGCACACGACCCGTAACAGGTTGTTGCGTTCCAAGGCCTCGAAGTCGATCCCCCAGCCATTGGCATTGCGCAACAACTGCTCCCGGCTCTCTTCATAGGCGAAAAGCAGGCACTTCTCACCCTGCTTGGCACCACCGTGGATGAACTCAGCGGTCATCAGGGTCTTGCCGCATCCGGTGGCACCGGAAACCAGGATCAGGGAATCCCGGAAGAAACCGCCGCCGCACATCCGGTCCATCTCTGGGCTGCCCGAGGGCACCCGCGCCGCTGAGGAGCGCTGTTTGAGTTCAATGGCCAACAAAGGGATGATGACGATTCCCTGATTGGGGAGTACCGTGAACGGATATTCCCCTTTCTGATGCGTGGTGCCGCGAAACTTCAGAATTTCAATGGTACGGCGGCGTTTTTCCGCCTCCAGGACATTGCGCAGAATGATCACATTGTCGGCCACGAATTCCTCGACCCCGAAACGGGCGATCTCGCCAAACTCCCGGGTACGCTCCGAGGTCATCACCGTGGTCACCCCCATGCCCTTCAGGGCGGCACTTAAGCGACGCAACTCCCCACGCACCAGGGAGGCGTTGTTGAACTGCGTGAACACGGCACCCAGGGAGTCGATGGAAATTCTCTTCGCACCAATGGTTCGTGCCGCATATTCGATGCGGGCCAGCAGTGCCCCCAGGTCAAACTCACCCGATTCGATGGTCTCGTGGCCCGGCTGCGGCGAGGCATCCACGAAACGCCACAGATTTTTCTCCTCCCACTCCTGAATGTCCCAATTCAAGGACAAAAGATTTTGGCGAATCTCGGAGGGATGCTCCTCGAAAGTGACGAAAACTCCCGGTTCGTTGAACTTTTGGATCCCCTCGGCAAGGAATTGCGCCGCAAAGACCGTTTTGGCACTTCCGGCGGTGCCGGTGATCAGGGTGGTGCGTCCAATGGGCAGTCCGCCTGAAGAGATGAGGTCGAATCCTTCGATGCCGGTATTGAGCTTTTTAATGGGAATCTTGCAAGTGTCGTTAGCCATGATTCATTCCACCTCGCCAGGATTGTTAATGCTTCGGTTCCACTTGGAGCAGATCCAACCCCAACAGCACTTTCTCGGTATCCGACAGATCGCCGATGATGCGGCGCAAGGGCGGTGGCAGCACCTTGATCAGGGTCGGTGTCGCCAGGATCTTTTCGTCTTCGGCCAGTTGCGGCTGTTCCAGGATGTCGATGACCCGCATCTCGTAGCGTCCACCCAGATCCTGTTCGCAAATGCGCCGCAGGTTTTTGATGGCCCGTTCCGAGCGGGAGGTATAGCCCGTGATGTAGAGTTTCAGAAGAAATTTTTCGTGGGTAGTCATCTTCCGCATTCCCCTTGTGCAATGCGTCCGCCTTCCGGAAGTCCGTTCATCAATCGCCTCCCATGGCATAGGGTCGGTAAAAGGATACCAGGCGTCCCATCAACTCGAACGCCAGATAGCGGCACTCTTCGTGAATGGCTTCGTTCTTCTGCGGATACCTGGGATCTTCCCGCTTTTCCAGGGTGGCCAGATAAAGATCCACCACATCCCTGGGGCCGCAGCGCAGGTAGCCGAGTTCCGCAGCGATCTGTTTGAGTTCGTCGGATATGTTGTAGACCACCTTGTGGATCCGCATTTGAATCTGTTGGTCCAGCACCGTGCCGAACCGCATCACCAACCGCTGAAATTGTTCTTGATAATCCCGTTTCAATTCCTGGATGCCGAGTACTTCCGCGGCGACCCGGCTCAGATTCCTTTCCGACAGCCGATCCAGGGATCCCCGTTCCCGGGCGCGGCGTTCCGACTCCCGCACCCGTTCCAGGGCCAGTTTCAGGGCGTGGCGTTCCATGGCGTACCCGATGGAACGAAACAGCAGGTTGCCGTCGATGCCACCCTTGACCAGGTAGTCCTGGGCACCCCTGCGTACCGCTTGAATGGCCTGGGATTCATCGTCCAGGCCGGAAAGAATGATCACCGGACAGGTGGTGGCATGATGTCGGATCCTTTCAAAGGTATCCAGTCCAACGGAGTCGGGTAGGTTCAAGTCGATGAGCAGGATGTCGAACGCATGGCTTTCCAATTCCTGGAGGGCCTGGGCGAGCAGCGTCACCCGGGTCAGGAGGATGCGGTACGGCAGAATGGAGGAGCAGAGCCGTTCTTGATCGCCCAGCCATTCCTCAAGCAGTGTGGCGAAGCTCAGATCATCTTCGATCAGCAATGCCCGGATCGTCTGTTCCTCAAGGGGAGCCATGGACGTCAACAGGAACCTTTGTGTTTGGGTGGCAGTTTGACCACGGTGAACCAAAAATTTTCCACCGATTGGACCACCGAAAAAAACTGGTTCAGATCCACTGGTTTGGTGATGTAACAGTTGGCGTGGAGCTGATAGGTGCGCAGGATGTCCTCGTCGGCCCGGGAGGTGGTCAGCACCACCACCGGCGTCGATTTCAGATCCGGGTCGGCCTTGATCTCCTCCAGCACCTCGCGACCATCCTTGCGCGGCAGGTTGAGGTCCAACAACACGACATCCGGGCGCACGGCATCGGCATACCGGCCTTCCCGACGCAAGAAGGCCATGGCCTCTTCGCCATCCTCCACAACGTGCAAGCAATTGAGCAGCTTGGAGTCGCGCAAGGCCTCACGGGTCAGCTCCACATCCCCGGGGCTGTCTTCGACCAGCAGGATTTCAATGGGTTTGGCCGCGTCTGATTCCATGGGATTTCTCCGTGTTGTCCCGGACCTCATAAGCTTTCTGCCGAAACGTCACCGCGCTCGGTCAAATTATCGTGCATCGGTCATCCTCGAAATCTAGCTCTTTCCGCCCATCGTGTCTACAGAACTCCTGTAATCAGCTCAAACGGCATCCGGTATTGCGAAGCGGAAAACACTTCCCTTCCCCGGGGTGGACTCCACCCGGATCTCCCCGCCATGGCGTTCCACGATGCGCTTGCACAAGGCCAGTCCGATGCCGGTGCCCTCGTAGCGTGCCCTGGCGTGGAGTTTCTGAAAGATCAAAAAGATCCGCTCCTGATGCCTGGCATCGATGCCGATGCCGTTGTCCGCAACCGCGATCACCCAGGCGTTTCCTTCCCGGATAGCGTTCAGGTGGATACGCGGCGCATCGACGCCACGAAACTTCAAGGCGTTGCTGAGCAGATTTTGCAGCACTTGTTCCATCAGAATCGGATCGGCCCGCAGATTCGGCAGCGGCTCGTAGCTGATGAGCGCCGCCGAGTCGCGGATGGTCGATTCCAGGTTGCGCAGGGTGTGTTCCAGGACGGCGTTCATATCGATCTCGACCCGTTCGGAGGCGGTGTTGCCCACCCGTGCGTAACGGAGAAGATTCTGGATCAGGCTCTGCATGTGGTTCACCCCGTCCACGGCACTGGCGATGTACCGGTCGGCCTGCTCGTCCAATTGGCCCCGGTAGCGCTTCTCCAAAAGCTGTACATAGCCGGTGATCAGACGCAGGGGTTCCTGGAGGTCGTGACTGGCCACATAGGCGAACTGCTGCAAATCCTGATTGGAACGGTTCAGCTCCCGGGTGCGTTCCGCGACCCGCAGTTCCAGTTCCTGGTTCAGGAGCCGCTGCCTCTCCTCCATGAGCTTGCGCTCGGTCACATCCCGGAAGATGCCCTGTATCACCTGCTGATCCCCGAGATTGGTCACCGCGGCGCGAATCTCCACCGGCACTTCGCTGCCATCCTTGCGGACCACGTTGATCCCCGACAACAGGCCGTTTCCCTTGCGGACATGCTCCAGGAACAGTTGCCGATAGCATTCACTCTCACCCGGGGGGTGCAATGCGGTCTGGTGCATGCCGATCAGCTCCTGCAGCGGACGGCCCAACAATTCGCTGGCCATGGGATTGGCATCCAGGATGATGCCCGTGGCGGCATCGGCAATCAGGATGGCATCGTTGGCCGACTCCATGAGCAGACGGTAGCGGCGTTCGGAACGGATCAGCGCCTCCAGGGCGTTTTTCGCTTCGGTGACATCCCTGGCCACCAGCAAAAAACCGCTTGTCTCCCCCGAGGCATTGACGATCCGGGTCAACAGGGCTTCCAGACGGCAGTTCTCACCAGCGACCTGAAGCTGCATTTCAAAGGGATGATCCCGGTGTCGCAGCACTTCCCGGATGTCCTCGTCCAATGGCCCCCCCTGAAGGCTGGCGAGCAGACCGGCCAACGGTTGCGCCATGAGTTCCTCCGCGCCCTGTCCGAAAATCCGTTGCGCTTCCGGATTGCAATAGCCGATGCGGAAGGTGGCGTCCGTGGCCAGGATGGCCATATCCACCGCTCTCAAAATGCTGTCCAGATGGGCGGCCTTTTCCTGCAAGGCGTGCTGCGTTTGGATCAGGGCCTGACGGCTCTCCCGCAGGGCAACGGTGTCCTGGAGCTGCTGCACCATGGGTTGCCCGATCCAGTAAAACAGGAGGGTACCGGCAATGAAGACCACCACGCCGATGCCGCTCACCTGGTAACCGGCCCGAAAGAACGGGCGGCGGATCTCCTCCAGGTCGATCTTGGCCACGACGCCCAGGTTCAGGATGGCTACGGGCTCGTAGGCGGCCTGAACCATGACACCCCGGTAGTCCAGACCGACCACCACTCCGGCTTCTCTCTGCAAAGCCCGACGCATCGGTTCGGCGAGACTGGAGTGCCAGGGTACCGGTAACGGTTCATCCTGATTGGCGTGGCGGTGACGCAGCACGAAAACGATTTCATTGCCCTCCAACCGCCCCATGGTGAACTCGCCGGTCTCCCCGAAACCCTTGAATTGGTGGTGGGCTTCCCGCACCTGATCCAACACCTCCTGCTGCAGAATGACGGCCGCGGGCTGATCGCCATGGCTGGTGAGATGCGTGGCTTCATTGCGGGCGATGGCCTCGATCAGACGGGCGTAGCTCTCCACCGTCTGTTTCAGGCGCTGCCCCGATTGGGTGAAGGCGGTGTCGTACAGGATGGAAATGGCGATGCCGCTCATGAACAGGCCCACAAAGGCCATGATGGCCAACAGCAGCAACATGCGGGCGGTTTCCGGGATTTTTTCCGGCTGGATCATGGGGCGGTTCCTCTGATCCGCTCGGGGAGCGAAAAACAGAGCATGGCACCCGAACCATCCCCGGGTTTGACCCAGATTCGTCCACCATGACGTTCGACAATGCGCTTGCAAACCGTCAGACCGATCCCGGTGCCGGGATAACGACCGTGGGGGTGCAACTTCTGAAAGACCACGAAAACCCTTTCGGCGAACCGTTCGGGGATGCCGATGCCGTTGTCCCGTACCGTGATGACCCGGGTATCCCCCCGGCGCTCGCCCCGGATTCGGACCTCCGGCGGGGCATCGCCACGGAAACGGAGGGCGTTGCCGGTCAGGTGTCGGAATAGTTGCGTCATCTGCGACGGGTCGGCTACAACGGTCGTCAGGGGCTCCCGATGAACGATCGCACCGGTGTCGCGGATCTCGTCGCGCAAAGAGTCGAGTGCCTGATCCAACGCCTTGTCCAGGGATGTGGGGACGAATGGGGCCCCTCGGCTTTCCACCCGGGAAAGCTCCGTGAGTCCCTGGAGCATCGCCTGCATGCGGCGGGTTTCGTTGTTGATGATATCAAGGAATTCGTCAGCCTTGCCGTCCAGGGTACCACGATACCGGTTGCGCAAAAGTTGCGCGAAACCGGAAATCAGGCGCAATGGTCCCTGGAGATCGTGGGAAGCTGCATGTACGAACTGCTGCAAGTCGCTTCGCGCCTGCTCCAGCTCCCGGTCGGCGCAATGCAACCTCTCTGGATCGTCGAGCGGCACGCCGTCTGACGACTCCGTTTCCGAGCTTCTATTCATCAGGCGCCTCGACAGGGATCATTACATTTCGGCTCAGTATAATTGTCCACCATTTCAATTGTCGTGACAAGCGTTGCCTTGCATGGGTTGTCAGATTCTGCTATTGCTCCGGTTGTGATACCCAGGTGATGTTTGCTCAATCATCCCCATGTCAAGGATCTGCCTGCCATGCCGGCAACTCAGACCAACGTGCTGCTCATCGAAGATAATCCCGCTGAAGCGCAACTCATCCGGGAAATGATCGGTGAACACAACGAGCAGGGGTTGTCCCTTGTTTGCGCCCAAAGACTGGGCTTGGCAATCGATCAACTCAACCAAAGTGACTTCGATGTGGTGCTGCTGGATCTGAACCTCCCGGACAGCATGGGTCTCGACACCCTGAACCAGGTGCGGAACGCCTCGGATGGGGTGCCGGTGGTGATTCTCACCGGCATCGACGATGAGGAATTGGCCATGCGCGCCATTCAAGAGGGTGCCCAGGAATATCTGGTCAAGGGCGAAGTGGCCGATTCCGCTCCGTTGCTGATGCGCACCATCCGTTACGCCATCGAACGGGGACGGATCCAGAGCGAACTGCGCCTCAAACATCACCAGTTGGAATCCTCCTCCGCAGCCTTCA
The DNA here is from genome assembly GCA_015229045.1 of Magnetococcales bacterium. The sequence continues at coordinate 4,796 of JADGCJ010000100.1, read as the reverse complement.
GGAATGTGGTGGAACGCAACCGGGACGGCATCCTCGTCGTGGATCAACAGGGTATGGTTCGCTTCGCCAACCAAACCGTCAATGCCCTGTTCGGCTGGCAACACCTCGATGGCGCATTCCAGTTCGGCTATCCCGTCGCCAGTGACGAATGCGCCGAGTTGGATGTGGTCAAACCGGATGCAACGCAAATCATCGTCGAAATGAGCGTGGCCCCGACCGAATGGGAAGGACATCCCGCCTTTGTGGCCTCGTTGCGCGATATCACCGAACGTAAACTGATCGAGGAACGATTGCTTCAGGCCAAAGAGGAGGCGGAACGGGCCAGCCAGGAGAATCTGCGCGCACGCAGATACCTCCAAAAAATCATCGATGCGCTGCAACATCCCTTTTACGTGGTTGATGCCGCCGACTATCGGGTCACCATGGCCAACGCCTTTGTCAAAGCCGGGTCCAGATCCATGACCTGCCACCAGTTGACCCACCATTCCCCAACGCCTTGTGGAAACGAAGATCACATCTGCCCCATGAACGAAGTGGTGCGAACCCGGCAGCCCGTGGTGGTCGAACACCTTCACTATGATAACCAGGGCCGGTCGAGCCACTACGAGGTCCATGGCATGCCCATGTTCGACGAAGCGGGTCGTGTAACACAAATGGTCGAGTATTCCCTGGACATCACCCGGCGCAAGCAATTGGAAGCGGAACTGAAACTGGCGGGTATCGTCCTCGACAGTATCAGCGAGGCGGTGATGGTTACCGATGCCGGCAACAGGATCGTGTTGGCCAATCCCGCTTTCACCGGTATCACCGGCTATACCCCGGATGAGGCGATGGGACGGGATCCCCGTTTCCTCCAGTCCGGACGCCACGATGCCCTCTTCTACGCCACGATGTGGAAAAATCTCCTGGCCACCGGGAAGTGGGAAGGGGAAATCTGGAATCGTCGCAAGAGTGGCGAGATTTTTCCGGAATGGCTCTCCATCGCAACGATTCGGGATCGTCACCAGACGGTGGTCCGGTTCGCCGCCATCTTCACCGATATCAGCAAACGCAAGGCGGATGAAGAAGAGTTGCGTTTCCTGGCCAACTACGACCCCCTTACCGTATTGCCCAATCGCATGCTGTTCCGTTCCCGACTGGAGTGGTCACTGGCCCGCGCCCAGCGCGACCGGAAAATGCTGGCGCTCTTCTATATCGACCTGGACCGCTTCAAATGGGTCAACGACACCCTGGGGCATGCCGCTGGAGATCAACTCCTCGTGGAAGCCTCCCGGCGACTCGAATCCTGCGTGCGCAAGTCCGATACCGTGGGTCGTCTGGGTGGCGATGAATTCGCCGCGGTCCTGACCGATCTGACCGAAATCCGGAATGCGTCCGTCATAGCCGGTCACATGCGTGCGGAAATGACACGTCCGTTCCTGCTGGCGAATCAGGAGGTGATCATTTCATGCAGCATCGGCATCGCCCTGTACCCGGACGATGCCATGGGGATTGAAACCCTGCTTGAACAGGCCGACAAAGCCATGTACCGTTCCAAACAGGCGGGACGGAATCGTGTCACTTTCCACGATGGGCGTTTCCGCTCCTGAAACGATGCGACGCCCGGCCAAAACGGCCTGGATCACACCAAGGGATGATCTCCTGTTCATGAAACATTCTCGGGACATGATGTTGCTCAAACGTCTCTGGGGGATGATTCGCCCCTATTACGGGCAGCTCGCCATTTCCCTGTTCTGCATGCTGTTCATGGCCGCCAGTTCGGGTGCCATCGCCTATATGGTGCAACCCTTGGTGGATGATGTGTTCATCCGCAGGAACGCCGAACTGGTCATGTGGATCCCCCTGCTGGTCATGGTCCTCTTCGTCTTGCGCGGCATCGCCTTCTTTTTCCAATCCTTCCTGATCACCGCTGTCGGCCATCGGTTTGTGCAAACGTTGCAGATGCAACTCTATGACAAATTGCTGCATCTGGACCTGGCCCATTTCCTCAGCCGCTCCACCGGCGGTTACATTTCCCGCTTGATCTTCGATATCAACATGATTCGCGCTGTGGTTTCTACGACCATCGCCGATATCATCCGCGAAATCGCCACGGTGATCTTCTTGTTCGGCGTCGTTATTTTCCAGGCGGTGGATCTGGCCCTGGTGTCGGTCATGGGCATCCCGCTGGTCGGGTACATGATCTTTCGTTTCGGCTTGATGATGCGCCGTCTCAGCCGCAACCGCCAGGAGCTGATGGAAGAGGTCACCGCTCACCTGGAAGAGACCATTTCCGGTATGCATGTGGTGAAAACATTCTCCATGGAGCGGCATGAAAGTCAAACCTTTGCCAAAATTACCGGCCATGTCCTGGAGAACCAGATTCGCGCAACCCGGGTCGATGCCATCGCCAAACCCGCTGTGGACATGGTGGCCGGTATCGCCATCAGCGCCGTGGTTCTGGTCTCGGCCAAGAGCATCGTCGGCGGGGAAACGACTCCGGGAACCTTGTTCTCCTTCCTGACCGCCCTGATGATGGCTTACAGCCCCCTCAAACGGATCACCATGCTGTACAACAACCTTCAGGGGGGAATGGCGGCGGCGCAGCGGGTGTTTGAATTGATGGACACCCGGGCGGCCATTCTGGAACGCCAGGGGGCGATCGTTCCGCCACCCATCCAGGATTGCATTCGCTACAGCGATGTCGGCTTCCGTTACGACAACACGGATCAGGATGTGTTGACCGGCATCAACCTGGTTGTGCGCCGGGGGGAAAAAGTGGCGCTGGTGGGCCAGAGTGGCAGTGGCAAAACCACCCTGGTCAATCTTCTGCCACGTCTGTTCGAGGTGCAGACGGGTGGGATCAGCATCGACGGGGTGGACTTGCGCGACATGACCCTCGACGGATTGCGTGGCCAGATTGCCATCGTCAACCAGGATAGCCAATTGTTCAACGACACCATCCGCAACAACATCGCCTACGGGCGCATGGATGCCGATGATTGCGAGGTGGAACGGGTGGCGCGTATGGCCAATGCCTGGGACTTTATCCAGGCCTTGCCCGAAGGGTTGAATACCCGGGTGGGGAATCGCGGTGTCATGCTCTCTGGAGGCCAGCGGCAGCGTATCGCCATTGCCCGCGCCTTGTTGAAACCGGCGTCGATCCTGATCCTGGACGAGGCGACCAGCGCCTTGGATTCGGAAAACGAACGCTCGGTACAGGCCGCCCTTGATCGTCTGATCGAAGCCTATACCACGTTGGTGATCGCCCATCGCCTGTCCACGGTGCGCAATGCGGATCGTATCGTTGTTTTAAGTCAGGGGAGGATCGTAGAACAGGGGACGCACGCGCAACTGTTGCAACAGGATGGCGAGTATGCGCGCCTGCACGCCCTGCAATTTTTAAAAACCGATCCGCCATCCCCATCATGACGAACGTTGCCCCCCTCTTGATGGTGCATACCGAGTCCTCCCTGGGATGGGGCGGGCAGGAGATCCGTGTCCTCACGGAAAGCCAAGTCATGATGGACCGGGGTCACCGTGTCCACCTGTTGTGTCCCGGTGAAGCACGCATTGCCGCTGCTGCGGGCCGGTATCGGGTTCCGGTGACGCTTATCCCCATAGGACGCAAAAATGTCACCGGGCTGTTGGCGATGCGCGCCCAGCTCGTCGCCCTTCGGCCCGACGTGGTGGTGACGCACAGTTCCACCGACAGTTGGCTGGTGGCCCTGGCGGCGCAAACCATGGCCAAACCACCCCCCATCGTCCGTTTACGACATATCTCCACAGCCGTTCCCGACAATTGGCCGACCCGCTGGCTCTATACCCGTGCCAGCCGTCATATTGTGACCACCGGTGTGGCCATACGCGAGCAACTGATCACCGTCAATCGTTATCCCGCCAGTCAGTTGACCTCCATCCCCACCGGCATCGACCTGGAGCGCTTTTGTCCAGGGGATCGCGCCCGGGCACGTCGGCACCTGCAATTACCCGAGGATGTCCCGATCATTGGAATTGTCGCCACATTGCGCAGTTGGAAGGGACATGTGTATCTTTTCGAGGCGTTCCGGGGGCTCCTGAATGAGGGTGATACCCACACACCCCGTCTGCTCGTGGTGGGGGACGGCCCCGGTGAACAAAATCTGCACCGTTTGGCCGGGGAATTGGCAATCTCGGATCGGGTTCATTTCGCCGGATATCAAGCCGATCCCGTCCCTTGGTTGCAGGCCATGGATGTGTTCTGCCTCCCCTCCTATGGTCATGAAGGGGTGCCCCAGGCCTTGATGCAAGCCATGGCGTGCGGACTGCCCATCGTCAGCACACCCGTGGGCTCCATTCCGGAAATCATTCAAGACGGGGTGACGGGTTTGCTGGTGGCTCCCAAAGACAGCGCCGCTCTGGCAATGGCTTTAAAACGTCTGTTGCGGGATAATGATCTCGGGGAAACCTTGCGCCAGGCCGCCATGCAAACCGCTAGGCAACGTTTTGACGTGGAACGGATGGCCCAGGCGATGGAAGATGTGTTGCAGCGTATTGTCCGACCAGGCGTGTGTTGAATGGAACCCTGGATGAAGACGCTCACCGGGCCCATGGTTGACCAGCCAGCCTTCACAATGTGTGGGGCACGAAACTCGCGTCATTGGCAATGCGCACCGAGTCGCCAGACTGTACCATGACAAACAACCCCCTTTTGATGGCGAAACGGACGACGTTTTCTTCAACCACCATGCCTGCGACAGCCCCAATCACTTTCCTGTTGGCATATTCCGGGAAGAATTCCTTGAACTCTTCCATCTTCTTGATGTGATCCTGAACAT